>JADLGB010000319.1 GCA_020849535.1 Candidatus Hydrogenedentota bacterium | reverse complement strand
CCTGTCCATTCTTCAAAGAACATCGGATCGATAGACCTCCTATGCCTAAAAAACGCAACTCTAAACTCGCACTTTGCGCATATTTGCAGGCCCGCGCTGTGCCAAATGGCAAGATCGCTGGGGCTTTCGTAAGAAGGGGGCATGCCTACCCCGGGTTCCGCCTGCGGCTCCACCCGGGGCTATGCGCCTGCGCCCCTGCCAGGGCTTAAGATCAAAGAGGTGCGGGCGGACAATACAGGTTGTCATGGCGATCACTTGAGCGGAGCGCTGTGCTGCCGCGCTTGGCAAGCGAGGCAGTACTGAGGAGCGTTCCGCTCTCGCGATTCGCCGCGTTCCACTGCGTGCTGCGTGCCTTTGCGTTCGAATTAATTGAAGATCATGGGCAGGGATGCCCATGCCACCTCTGCATCTCCTTTCGGAATTGGTGAGGTCATTGGATACCGGTCTTGGTTTGGTTGCGGCTGTGCCGCGATGGGCTATGAGTATGTTGGCCCTTTGGGCCACGAGTTTTCGTCTGGTCTTGAGCATGGAATTGCTTTGCGTCTTGGCGGCTTTGCGAGAGGTCTCAGTCGGGGAATGCCGGGGGTATGTGAGAACTACACGTTTTTGGGGTACCCGCTTGCATGTGCTGCCGCGCTCGGCGAGCGAGGCAGTACTGAGGACGAGGCAATACTGCGGGGTGCCGGGCCGGTCTTCCCTGCCATTTTTGCTTTGCGCGTGCGGCAAACCCGTGATAGAATTGGGTGCAGGGGTAGGGGCTGCTATGCGAGACCATGTCGTTAGAACTGCAAGGACCTACGTGAAGAACTTCTTCCTCCACGCCAAGCGGATGCTCTTTTTTCAGGAGACGTTTCGCGAGGCGTGGGAGGGGATATCCGGGGATTCGAGCAAGCTGGCGCGCGCGGTGAAGGGTTCCCGGAAGCAGGGCGACCATCATCTCGCGGCGCGTTTGGTCGAGAAGGGCCGCAAGGCATACAACAGCAAACGCTACGAGGCAGCGGAGGGCTACTTCCGGAAGGCGATCCTCGAAGATACGAAGTATGCCCTCGCGTATTCGTATCTCGGCTCAACCATGTACAAGCAGGAGAAGCTTCGCGAGGCGATACTTTATTGGACCAAGGCCATCGAAGCGGAACCGGGGTCCGACGCGGCCACCCGCGCGGAGCGAAGCCTGAAGCGCGTCTCGATGCAGAAGCAGGAAGTCATTACCGCGCTCGAGGACCGGATTGATTAACACCCCGCTCACGCCGTTTGCCTACCATGTGCCCACCGAAGCCGTCTATGGGATTGGGTGTTTTGACACCCTCGGTGAGCATTCCCGCCGTCTGGGCACGCGCCCGCTCCTCGTAACTGGCAAGAACTCGGCCCGGAGAATCGGCGCCTTGGACCGAGCCCTGCTCCAGCTTGAGCACGCCTCCGTGTATGACGCGGTAGAGGAAGACCCAGGAACGGACACCTGCGAACGCGGGGCGGCGTTGTGCCGCCAACTTGGGTGCGACCACGTCATCGCGATCGGCGGGGGCAGCCCTATCGACGTGGCTAAGGCTATTGCGGGACTGGCGGTCAACCCGGGCACCTGCGCGGATCACTTCGGATCGAAGGGGCTGCAAGCCGGGGCCTTGCCAGTCATCGCGGTGCCCACAACAGCAGGGACCGGAAGCGAAGTCACGCCCTACGCGGTGATCGTCGACTCCGCGAGCCGTACGAAGAAGACCATCACCGGCAAGGCCATCTTCCCGCGTGTGGCCCTTTTAGACCCCGAACTCACGCGCCACCTGCCCAGGGCCGCCACGATAAGCACCGGACTAGACGTACTCAGTCAGTCCATGGAAGGCATCGTGTCGAAGAAGTCGACGCCGGTGGGCGATGCGTTGGCCCTGGATGCGTGCCGGCGAGTCCGCGCATATCTGCCGCGGGCAGCCGCCCACGGTGAAGACGACCTCGAAGCGCGCGGCCAGATGCTGTACGCGTCCATGTTGTCGGGGTGCGTCATCGCGCAAAGCGGGACGACCCTCGTCCACGGGATGGGGTATTACTACACCCTGGAGTGCGGTATACCACATGGCCTCGCGAACGGCCTGCTCTTGGCGCCCTTGTTTCGGCATAACGCCCGGGTCGCCCCGGAGAAAGTGAGAACGATAACGGAAGCACTCCTGCCGCATGGAACCCAGGGGGACGTGGGGCCGGAGGAAGCCGTGTCGCGTGCGCTCCGGCAACTTTTCGGGGAACTGGGCGTCTCTTCTGCCGCCAGGGACCATGGGGTCTCGGAGGTTCTATTGGGGGGATTTGCGGAAGATGTTGCCTCAGACCCATACCGATTCCGGAATCAAATCGGGGAAATAAGCAGGGAAGCAATCCTGAGATTCTACCGTGAGTCCTTCTGGGGAATCGACGTTTCAGAACATAAATAATTGTGATATAATAACTTGTGGGGAGAGGACGCCCTTGGCCCCCTCGCTTGTCTTGTAGACAGATTTGGGCTAAAGTTCCGAATGCTTCCTGCCGATAAACGGAGTGGAAGAGTAGCCCTCAGAAGGGCCTGATACTCGTAGAAAAGGAGATGGACATATGGTCGGCATACAGGGAATAAGCGGCGTCCCCGAACCCGCACCCGAACGACCCGCCAACGTGCGTGATCGCAAGCGCGATGACAATGTCCAGAGCACTTCGTCCCAAGACGATGTCCTGATCAGTTCGGAAGCCCAGGCGGCCGCCAAACTGGCGCAGTTGGTCCAGGTGGCGAAGCAGCAGATCGACGTCCGCACGGAGCGTGTGGAAGCAGCACGCCAAGCGATTGAACGGGGTGACTACAAGAAGCCGGAAGTCGTCAATGAAGTGGCTCGCCGGATCCAGGACTTCCTGGCCTAGGGCGGGCAGGCTGCGCTCCAACTCCCCGCGATTGTTCCCCTTCGCAGTTTTCCTTCTGGATTCACGGCGCTCTCAGCAGGAACAAAGTCCTCTCGCAACGGAGCAATAGGCTCATCGCGCCATTCCCCGCTATGTCAGCCGCCGTTTCTATGCTCTCAATGGGCCCCGGGAACTTGTAGGACCAGTCCGGCTGGTCCGCGAATCCGTCTGCGGCTAGCCACACCTGGAATTCGCTTTCTTCGGCACTGAAGCCCAGGTCGGTCGATTTGTCCCCGTCGAAGTCCGCGATACACACGTTGCGCAGGGGTTGCCGCCCGAAGAACCAGGTCACCGGAATCTTGCAGTCAATCACGCCGAAGGGTTTCGGGTCGAAGCGTTCCTTTTCCGGCACGAACAGGTGAACGGTCAGGCGGAGAGGCCAGGTTCGGCCAAGGACCGTCCGCACCAGGCTATCCACCGAGGTGCCCGGGCGCGGCGCATCCGTCAGGACGAGATCCACGAATCCATCGCCGTTGAAGTCGGCCTTCTGGTTGTACGAAGGTAGCGGGTCAAAGCCTTCGGTGAGGATACGGCCCGGATACTTCCGGATGGGACTCCTCTTCGCTTCCGCCCAATTCAACTCGCCTGAGATCAGGGGGATATCGTGCAGAAACACAAGCGTGTTGCCGGCATCATCGGGGCGGCACAGAAGCATCCGCATTCTTGCCGGGTCTTCCTGAAGGGATGTGCAGTGCCACGACCCCGCGTACTCGCCGGTCTCCATGCCCGCCGGCAATGGCTCCTCTCCCTCGGGGGCCGCGGCCTCATGGGACTTGGACCACGTCGTGAAATGCGAAGCAGGCGATGGAGCCAGTTCGGCCGGAAGGTTGGGGGCCATTTCGATGGTCTGGTAGCACTTGAGCCACGTTTCGCCAGCGGGCGCGGTACCTGGGCGCGTAAGCGCGACAACGTCAATCCCCTCGCGCAAAGCGGGCTGTCCTGAATCCGCCGCCGGAACGGCGAACTCCTCCAACAGGGTACCCTCAATCGAGTAGGCGCGTAGCGCTCCCGAGACCGGCAGCACGACACAGAGCTGGAGATTGAATGTCGTCACCAGTACTTGAGGGAAGGGGTCCGGGCTGGGAGCCGAGTACAAGGACTCTGCCCTGAACAGCACGCGGGGAGGGGCCTCGGCGCTTGCAGAGGTCAAGGTGTCAATCTGAATGACTTCGTTGCCGCGGATGGCGAGGATCTCTGATCGCCCGTCCGCGTCGAGGTCCGCGACGTCGAATGCTCCGACACCTTCGGGCAGGGAAACTCGCCGCTCGCCGCCCGCGTCCAAGCGGATGGTCATCCGCCGGCCCTGCAAGAGAAAGACGTCTGCCGCCTCATCCTCATCCGCGCGCGCCAAGAATATGGTCGAGGTACCGTTGGGCAAAGGAACGGCCACGGGCTCAAACACCGGCGCTGCGCAGAACATGGAAGCCCATATCAGGATGGCATTCACTGCGCGCCGCCTTTCATGAGATAGATGCTGGTGCGAGAAGGCCGATCCGGTGCTCCGGGGACCGGCGCGTCGGCGAGGATATCGTCGCGTCCATCCGCGTTGAGGTCCGCCACGCAGAACGACTCAATCGCAGGCAGCGTGATGGTGGCATAGGGGGCATCATCGAACCCGGTCTGGGATCCCCGATACACGCTTATCCGGTCCGGTCGATCCTGAATTGCCGCGTCCAGAAAGCCATTCGCATCAAAGTCGCCTTGTGTATCCAGCAAAGACCCTCGTGTGTACCGCATGAACAGAGGTGACTGATGCAGGGGCGCCTTGTCGAGATCCACGGAAAAGAGATGCGCGAAAACCGGCGTGTTGGAGAATCCTTTGGTCGCGGACTGCAAATGAACGCGCACCTCGTGCTCCAGTCTCCTTCGGCTCATGGCGCGCAGGAGGGTCTCGCGCAGTCCACCGTCGAAGAGCGCAGTGCGTTCGCCGATGAAGTCCAGGAAACCGTCCCCGTTCATATCGGCAAAGCGAGGCGTTGTGGTAAGCGTAACGCTTCGGATAGAGGTGAAGGTCTCACCGCCGTCAGTCGATAGGGACACATTCAGAACGGGCACCGGCACCGTGGAGGTGAGCATGCTGGTGACCTGGGTTTGGCACAAATCGATCGCATCGTCATTATTCAGGAACATCGCGTTGACACCCGGAGGCACCGGCTTCGAGGTGACATCCAGGGCGGGTTCCTGGCCCAGGGAAAAGCCGGCCTCCCCGGTCAACACGGGGTACTGACAGATGCGGTGCTGCACCATGCCGCCGGGCGCCGGCGAAGCGTACGCGAGCCGAATCTGGCGCTCCTGTATCGTGAATGAGAATGTGCGCGTCTGAGTGGGCGGCGCCAGGACGCGCCGTTCCTTCGGCCAGAGAGCCACGTTGTCCGCGTTCGCCAAGGTGAGGGGAGGCACTGCGGCCAGCAGTGTGCCTGCCGGCTCAAAGAATGGTCCCTTGCGGCGATAGACATGGACACCGTCCTCGCCCGGCAAGATGATCTCCGGCGCGCCCTGTCCATCCAAGTCGAAAAGAAAGGTGGCGAATGAAATCGAGTTTTCCTCAGGCGAACTGGACAACTGCGTAATCAAGCCCGCACGCGGCCACACCATTTCCTGACTCAGAACGCGTTGCCACGTATCGTTGGACCAGCGGACGACTTCCAGGCGGTCCGCAAGCAGGAAGTAAAGATCCAGCCCCCACACGTCGCCCGCGGCGCGCCCGCCGAAGTTCGGCAGAGGCCGCTGCCCCCGCCGCGGAAACCCGCCATCGATCTGAAAGAGCAGTGTGTCCTTGGTAATCACATCGGACGCGCCGTCTCCGTTGAAATCCCCCAGACGAAAGCCCTTGCCCTTCTCGGGCGTGCCGTATGGCGCGGGTTCGTAGGGGATAACGCCGTCGAATTCCTGTTGGACGAAATCCGCGCCGAGAATGGCCAAAACCAGGAGGGGGGAAATCATGCCTGGATGTTCCGCCTGTTGAACGACACGACGGCGACGGTTGTAAAGAGGGCGATGGCCCCCAGTGAAGAGGCCAGACAGTAGTAAAGGGCCGGGGTCCAGGAGGATTCGAGACCCTCGCAATACGTGGTAAAGACTTGCCAGGGGCTTTCCATATATGTGGAAAACAGAAACGGCGCGATGCGGAGCGGGTACTTCAGCGTGTCGCAGACAATCCAGATGCCTACCGCTGCGCCCACGGCCGCGCCTGTGCTGCGGGCCAGCGTGGACACCATTACGGCGAACGCGGCTGCCGCAAACTGCGGCGCCAATCCGGCTAACGCGCCGAGCATATATGCCTCGACCATGTCGGTGCTGGTGTGCAACATCTCGCCGCCAAAGACTACCCCGGAAAGGCGTCCCTGTATGGCGGCCACGGCCCAGGTGGAAACGCCCACGAGGACTGTCAGCAGGGCGGCGTAGGTCATGCCCAGCAGAAGTTTCGCGAGCAGGAACTCGTGGCGTAGCAAGGGGCGCACCAACACCAGCCGGATCGTGCCGCTGCCCAGTTCGGAAGAAACCAGTCCGGCGCAGAACGTGAGTACGAGCAGGAGACCCAGCAGATTCAAGACCATCGGCGTTGTAAACGCGATGAAGGCGTAAGCGCTGCCCGAATCGTCGGTAATGGGATGAATGAGCGGGGCCAACATCGATAGGAGGACCACCAGTACCGGTCCGAGATAGGTGGACCTTGCCCGCATCGCTTTCAGGCACTCGACCATGTACGCGTTCAGAATCCGGGGGATCATGAGTTGAGCACCTTGATGAAGTAGTCCTGCAAGGTGCGGCGGCGTGGAATCACCCCGGAAATCCTGTAACCGGCGCTCACGAGAAACGCCGTGAGCTGGTGCACGGAGGCGCCCTGGAGCTTCACGTGGATGCGCCCGGGCTGGATATTGACGGACTCGACCCACGGCTGCGTGGCGAGCCGTTTGGCGGCGGCCTCCGGAGCATCCACGAGCACCTCCGCTTGGGAGGTGTCGAAGGATAGGAGCACATCCGTATCCTCGCATGCCAGGAGCCGTCCCTGATTCATGATGGCCACCCGGTCGCACAGGGTCTCCACCTCGTGGAGCATGTGGCTGGACACGATGATCGTCACCTTCGCCTCATCGGCCAGAAAGCGAAGCAGACGTAGGATTTCCTGAGTGCTTTCCACGTCCAGACCGCTCGTGGGTTCATCGAGAATGAGGAGGTCCGGCTCTGTCAGCAGGGCTTGGGCAATCCCCAGCCGTTGCCGCATGCCGTGCGACATGGCGCCCACCCGTTTACCCGCGACAGGCAGTAGGCCCACGCGGTCCAGCGCGCGGTCAACGGTAATCTCGCGGCGGGAAAGGCGCGCCAACAGGTCCAGATTGCGCTTGGCCGAGAGGTGGTTGTAGAAGGCGGGCCGTTCCACCATAACCCCCATCCGCGCGGAGACTTCCAGGAAATTCCTGCGCAGATCCTTCCCAAAAAGCGAAATGGAACCCGATGTGGGGCGTATGAGGCCACACAGCGCGCAAAGCGTCGTGCTCTTTCCGGCGCCGTTCGGGCCCAAAAGCCCAAAGACTTCACCGTCGCGCACGGACAGGTTCAACCCACTGACCGCAACCACAGAGCCGTAACACTTCGTAAGATTCTCGGTCTGCACACATGCAGGCATGCGGGGTATAGTATCAAGTTCGCTTCCCGCACTTCCAAAAGGGAACGGGGGAGAGACGGAACACGGGGACACGGGGAACACGGGGGAAAGAGGAAGAGGGCGATGCGCCTCTCGCCAAGATGCAGGGCCGCAAAGGAATACGGAAGAACGGATTACATACCATTCGCATCTTCTCGGCGTCTTGGCGCCTTTGCGAGAGAGATGCTTCAAGGGAGATTGGATTCGTCGGCTCCAGATCAAACATCGAAACGCAAGCCAAGCCTGGGAACGCCACGCACCAGCGTGGCTGACTTCGCAGATAGCCCTCACCCGCCAGTTAAACGGTACTTCCCCAGACGGCGAGGGTTCCCATTTCTTCCATGTCTCCCCCTTTCTCCGCCGCGAAGTGGACCGCGTCTACCCTAGGAATCCGGCGTCTTCATCGTCCTACTACCAGCAATGCGAGAAGACTTCCTCTGGAATTCGCGCGAGTCCAGGAATAGGTGACGGTGAAATTCGAACCTCACGAAGGTAGTATGGCGGGCAACATATTCGGGTGTGCGATGCTGGAATGAGAATACGGGCATTTTCGGGATTTCCGCTGGGCTTCATGGGAGGTGTCAAAGCGATGGGAAGAAGGATCCTCAATTGCCTCGCCGTTTGCATATTGCTCGCTTGCATGGGCGGGGCGGCCTGGGCGGAAGAGGCGCCTGCATTTGTGCCGGGCTCCTGGACGCTGGTGGTGCTGCCCGATACGCAGCGTTACACGGTGGAAGAAACCGATCCCGGCCTCAAGATCTTTCCCGCAATCACGCAATGGATTGCCGACAACAAGAGCGCGCGAAACATCCAATTGGTGTTGCACGAGGGGGACGTTACCGGCGGGAACCTCCCCTCCACGTGGGAGGTGGCTTCCGACGCAATGGCCATTCTGGATGATGCGGGTATCGGGTACTGCATCGCTCCCGGCAATCACGATTATGATGGGAGCAATCCGCACCAGAATTCGCCCAGCCGTGACGCGACTTTGTTGAACGAGTATTTCCCCGTATCCCGTTACGAGCGGATGCCCACGTTCGGCGGTACATTCGAGCCCGGCAACACGGAGAACAGCTATCACCTGTTCAGCACCGGGAACACGGAGTACATTGCCTTGGCGATGGAGTGGGGGCCGCGCGACGAGGTCATCGCCTGGGCCGACATGATTTTGTCGGAACATTCCGACCGCACCGCTTTCATCGTCACCCATGCCTATACCTACAGCGATGGAACGCGCTACGACTGGGCGGCCAAGGGACCTTCGCAGGACTACAATCCTCATTGCGAATCGTATGCCTTCAGCGCCCCGCACGACGGGACCGAGAACGTCAATGACGGCGAGCAGCTATGGCAGAAGCTGATTAGCAAGCACAGCAATATCCGCATGGTATTCAGCGGTCACGTGCGATGGGCCGGGGCGCGGCAGACGGCCACCGGAAAGGACGGCCGGCAGGTGCACGAGATGGTGGCGGTCTATCACGATCCACCCGAAGGCTGGATACGCTTGTTGGAGTTCCGGCCCGACGGCCGAACGGTGCAGGTGAAGACCTATTCGCCGTATCTGGACCGGTACATGACCGATGATGCGCAGCAGTTCGTTCTCGATCTGGCCCCATCGGCAACGAAGGACATCCTGATCCGTGAACTGGACAAGGCCGCGGAACGTGATGGGATTCAGACCGATCCGGCGGAGTTAAATCTCTGGAAAGCGCTTCCCTACGAGAGCGAGGAATTCTCCGGAGTCATGCTGGGCGAGGGCGGAGGAACGGAGCAACAGCCGATCACGATCCGGCTCGGCGCACAAGGCGCGTACCGCATCTTCTTGGGACTGTACGGCGGTTACGATGCCAACCTGTTGCGCGTCAAGTTGACCGGCGATCCGTCAAGTGACGCGGTCCCCATCCAAGTCACCGGCAACCGCACGCTGGTGATCAGCGAAAGGTATTGGAAAGAGGCGGACCTTACCGGAAAAGACTTGATCCTGGAGGGTTCCGGCGATGAACAGAGGCCCGGCGCCCTGGCCTATGTCCGGTTGGAGTCCATACGTGAGAGAAAGGACGCCTACCCGTTGGTAATTACCAACGACGGGCACGGCGTTTTTTTGGGAGAAGATCATACGCGCCCCGAGGATTTGCTGAAGTCGCTGGTACAGATTCCGGATGGTACGTGCATGCAGATGCTCTTGTGGGGCAATGGTTGTGCCGACAACTGCAATTACCCAACGAAAGTGGGCCAATTCTACCCCAATGCGGGCCAGCAGTTTAAGGCCGAAAGTTCGCTCGCCCGAAACCTTGGCATTTGGAAGGAAAACGGCTGGGACAGCTTGCAGACGGCAAGAGATTATGCCCGCAAGCGCAACTGGGAATTCCAGGTGTATATCCGAATGGAAGCCTTTAAGGCGCCGTTTCCGTTCGATGGACAAGAGAATTCCACATTCTTCAACGAGCATCCCGAGTTTCACTGCCTGGATCGCGATGGCCAGCGCGTTGTCCGGCTGAGTTACGCGTATCCCGAGGTTCAGCAATACATGCTGCACCTAATCCGTGAAATCGCCGACTATAACCCCGACGGAATCTGTTTGTGCTTTGTCCGGGGTGTGCCCTTGGTGCTGTACGAGCCCATCATGGTTGAAGGGTTCATGAAGGACTATGGAGTCGATCCCCGCGAACTGGACGAATTGGACCCCCGATGGATGGACTATCAGGGCCGCGTGTTGACGGCGTTTGTGAAGCAGGTCAAGGAATCCCTCGATCCAGCCCAAAGGCTATCCGTAATCGTTCCCGCCAATGAACTCGATTGCAGGCGGTGGGGGCTTGATGTGGCCACGTGGGTGCGCGAGGGAATCGTTAATGACCTTTTCCCCACGGGGCAACGCTTTGACGAACAGGACATTCATCGCGACGATCCGGACAATCTGGACTTCACGTATTTCGCCAACCTGCCCGGCCGGGAGAACATCCGGCTCATCCCGCTGCTCTATACGTGGACGAAGTTCCAGTCGGATTTCGCGGCATGGGAACAACTGGTTTATTCGTTCCTGGATCAAGGGGCGGACGCCTATGCGGTCTGGGATGCGGAGGGCGAAAACTTCACCAAAGTGAAAGACATTGGAAGAACTCTTGACCGCTACCAGCGTCCCGAGCCACCGGCATCCCGAGAGATAAAGCTTCGAAGTCTGCAAGGGTTTCGCATGGACCGCTATCACTATTTTGAGATCGTCTAGTATCCCGAGCATCGCATCCGGCCCTGAACCTAAGAACGGCAGTCAAGCCTGGGAACGCCACGCCGGTCATCCTCGCGAAGGCGGGGACAACGTGGCTAACCTCGCAGATGGCCCCGGCTCGCCAGATAAGCAGTACCCCGCCAGCCGGCGAAAAGAAAAGCATCAAGCATCTTGTCCCCGTGCTCCCCGTGTCCCCGTGGTCATACAGGAAAGAGGGGGAGTAGACCACGGGGCACGGGGAACACGGGGGGAGGAGGTGAAGAAGGAGGCCGCTACGACCACGTGCACAAGGTTTCTCGCGCAATCGATCGCCAGCACCGCCTCCCACCTCAGGCTGTTTTGAACCCATGACCCGCCCGCCCTCTTGTCCGTTTTAGGCAGCAGTGCTATTATTGGATGAGTGGGGCAAGCAGAGAATTAGGAGAGTCCAAGCCGCGAAGAACAATCCAAAGGAACGCGAACAATGCCAAAGCCATCGAGATGTTTTGCGCTGATCTCTGTTCTCGCATCGTTCGCAGTCCCTGGCCAGGTCCAAGGCCAGTGGCTTGTCGCGAACCCCAGAATGGATGACATGACCGTCGGGGCCATTCGGCCTGGGCTTGGCCCAAGGTACGCCCCGATGACGGATCGGCAAAGGCAGCTTGCCGATCAGGTATTGGGTGAACAGTTCGGGCCACTCGCGCAGATCAAGGCCGCCAAAGAATTGCTTTCCACAGAGGACTTGCCATATGTGGTCGAGCGGTGGGCGACCATGAAGCGGGTCTTGCTGGCCGCCGAAGCAGGACTTCCCGACGAAGTGGAGCAGGTTGCGTTCGACTGGCTGAAACGTTATCCCGATTCGTTGGCGCCCGTGCCGGCCGACTATAGAGCGGCCCTTCCTCACGAACCGGATATCAATCTGAATCTTCGGGTCTATCTTGCGCACATGTATCTGCACCTGGCCAGTGACACGTTCAACTGGCCAGAGGACCACCGCGCGGCGCGAGTTCAAGAACTGATGGCGCCTCTTCTCGAAGGGAAGCAGTACATGAGTGTCGAAGAAGCTGACGCGAGGGTCTGGTTCGCGTCGAGATGCGACAGCGCTGCGAGCATGTACAAGAGAGCTCTCGACGAGGAACGCAGAAAGGGTAAGCTTGATGAGAAAACGCTGCTGGCCCACCGGAATCAGAGCGAGGTGAAGGCTGCGGAACAGAGAGCGCAATTGTACGAGAGTGTTGCGGCCGCGCTGAAAAACGCCCTGGCGAACCCCGATGAGTACGAACGCATGGTAAGCTGCCCAATTCCTCAACACATGATCGCTGCAGAAATAGAATCGGTGGTGAGGGAGGCTCTGGATTGCAGACATGTCGCCGACGAAGCAAGCGAACAGTTGTCAAGCGAGGGCGGCGGTTCCCGTGAACCGCTGGTTGAGAGCACAGAATAGACTGAGACAGACACTCCCCAACCTCGTGGGAGGTCGCCGTTGTGTCATCTCACGAGGGCGGGTTGGAAAACTCGCCCTCATAACTCGCCGATGGTCAGCCGGCGGGGCGGATGTCTTTTAGGATGAGTTGGACGGTGGTTTCGCCACGCCAGGTGTTGAACTGGGGCGTGAAGGCGATATCGATGGCAGGGGTGTCGCGCAGTTCGGGAAGCCGCTCGCCCATTCGGAATCCGATTGCGTCCATGACCTTGGAGCCGTTGCGCAAGGCGGTTTTGAGGTGTCCCCCGCGCAACTCGCGCAAGGAGTTCGGGATGGGTTCCGCCCCGAACGTGCAGAAAAGAGGGGCGAGGTTGGCGTGTCCGAAGGGCTGCAACTTTTCCAGTTCCGCGACGAGCCGGCTGTCGATTTGTGATAGCCCGACCTGGGCGTCGACATGGAGTTCGCGCCGGAGTTCTCCCGAGGGAAGGATGCGGGCGGCCTCCGTCTCGAAGGCATCCCGGAACGAATCGAGCCGGTCCTCGCGCACAGTGAGCCCCGCCGCGGCCGCGTGCCCCCCGTAGGCTTCCAGGTGAGGATCGCAGGCTGACAGGGCCTCGGCGATGTTGAAGCCCGTGATGCTCCGGGCGGACCCGCGCCCCACGCCGTTTTCATCCAGGGCCACAAGGATGACCGGCCGGTAATGGGTGGATTGAATACGGCTGGCGACGATGCCAATCACGCCGCGGTGCCATCCCCTGCGGGCGAGAACGATAGACCGGTGTTGCGGCAGGAATGCGTCTTCCAGGTCGCGCAACGCTTCTTCGAGGGTTTCGCTTTCGAGTTGACGCCGTTCCTCATTGGCGGCGTCCAGCTCCTGGGCGAGGGCCTCCGCCTCGTCCCTGGATTCCGTGAGCAGCAGGTGAAGGCCATCCTGGCCGTCCCCCATGCGGCCACCCGCGTTAATCCGAGGGGCCAATTGGAATGCGATATCTTCCGCGCGCAGTTCGCCGGCGTTCAGATTCGCCACGCGCATCAGGGCACGGATCCCCACACGGGGATTGCTCCGCATGACCCTGAGTCCTGCCGCGACGAGGTCTCGGTTCTCGCCGCGCAGCGGGACGATATCGGCGATGGTGCCCAGCGCAACGAGGTCGAGGTCCGCGATTTCGCCGGTCAGCGCGCGCGCCAGGTGAAAGGCGACCGCTACTCCGCAGGCATCGGCCGCGGGATGAGATGCCGGCTGGCGTTTGGGATTGATGACAGCCACCGCAGGCGGCAGCTCGCCATCGATCAGGTGGTGGTCCGTCACAATGAGGTCCAGCCCAAGCTCGCGCGCCTTGAGCGCGGCTGTATGCGCGGATATGCCATTGTCCACCGTAATGATCAGGGAGACGCCACGCGCTTTGGCCTCTTCCACGTGGTCGGTACCCAATCCGTAGCCTTCCTTCAAGCGACTAGGCATGCCGTAATCGCATTGGGCGATTCCGTAGCGTCTCAGCGCGCGCGTCAGCAACGCCGTTCCGGCGATTCCGTCGACATCGTAATCGCCGAACACCAACACACGCTCGGAAGTTTCCTTTGCGCGCCGGATGCGTCCGGCGGCCTCGGCCATGCCCTCGAGCGAGAGCGGATCGCAAAGTGCGTCTACGGAAGGGGCGAGAAACCTCGACGCCTCCTCGCGGGTGGTGTAGCCGCGGCTGATGAGAATGGACGCGAGAATAGGATGGACGTCCAGTTGCCCAGCCAGGTCCCGGACCTGTGCACGCTCCGCCTCGGCAATCCGCCAGTCGCACTTGCTCTTCATGACGCGTTCCATGCGGCACGCGCGAGGGCGACGATCGCGCCGACCGCCTCGTCGGGAGTCATATGGGTTGTATCGATCACGTGGGCGTCATCGGCCCGGCGCAGCGGGGCCACGACTCGTGTCATGTCCTTCTCGTCGCGCGCCCGAATATCCTCGCGCACCTCGGCAATGTCCACGGCAATTCCTTTCCGGGTGAAATCTTCGGCGCGCCGACGGGCGCGTTCTTCGATGGAGGCATCCAAGTAGACTTTGCACCTGGCCTTTGGGAACACGACCGTTCCGATGTCGCGCCCTTCGGCCACGGTCGGCCCGCGTGACCCTATCGCACGCTGCAGTTCGACGAGCCGTGCGCGTACCCCGGGGCTGCGGTCCAGCCTGTAGATGTTGCGCGTCACTTCGGGCGTGCGGATGATGGCCGAGACATCATGCTGCCCTACCCGGACCCGCGTGACGCCTCCGTCCTCATCCATATCGAGAGGCATTTCGGCTGTCGCGTTTTCGAGGGCCGCGGGATCGTCCAGGTCGATGCCTTCGTGCATGGCCCACCAGGTCGCCGCCCGGTACATGGCGCCGGTATCCAGGAATGCGAAACCGAGCGCCTCGGCCACGCGGCGCGCAATGGTGCTCTTGCCGGCGCCCGCAGGGCCATCGATGGCGACAATATCCCGTATATCGGTCATGGGTCCCTTCTTCCGCTAGGCGACAGGCACTACCTTGCCCGCCGCGCGGATGTAGGACCGCGTCGCATCGCCGCTGTTCACCGTTTCGAGCATGGCGCCTTTGGGAGGATTGGGATCATCAAGCAAGTAACTGTCCGCAAAGATCTTGATGCCCGTCTCGAAGCGGCCCGTCACTTTGGGCGCCGCCGCGGCGCCTTCGTCGAGAGGGACGGCGATTTGGAAGTCCTTGCGCAGCGTCTCCGCGAGCGTTCGCATCTGCGCACGAAGGTCTTCCAGTGACGCCAGGAGCTGGTTCAGGCGATCCATCCGCGACCCTACAGTTCTCAGCGACAGTTGCATGAAGCTGGACTGAAGTCTGCGCGCGTACGCATCATCGGGGGAGGTGGATCGGCTGCGGACGGCAGCCAGGAGCTGTTTGAGAAGGTTGACGGTCGGCAGGACGTCCGCGGCCGAGCCTGTGCCCTCGCGCCCGGCAAACACCTCGCGCAGTTCATTCTCATATTTGGCGATGTTCGCGGCCAACTCCACACTTTCCTTATCCCACGCGGCGAGGCGGTCTCGTATCAACTGAAGCGTGGCGCCCACTTTGCGCACGTCGCCGGTCGGCCCGAACAAGCGTGCCCGGAGGCCGGCGATGTCGGCCAGTTCCTGCTTGATGTCGTGTGCGAAACCACCCTCGGATTCGATCTGGGCGAAATCCGAATTGAGATCCTCCAGGTGGCGGGTGGCGTCATCCAGAGAGTCCGATATTTCCTTCAGGCTCGCCCCGTGGACGCGGACCAAGCGCTCCAGACGGTCCTCCGCCATGCGGGCGAGTGTCTGGAGCACGGTGCGGATCCGGCTTACCTGCGCGAGGCGATGTTCCGCTTCGCCAAGGCGCTCGGCCACCGGATGAAGCTGATCCTTTCCCGTAAGATAGACGATTGCGTTTCGGGCCGCATGTTCGGCTTCGCCCTGGGTGTAGCTGATTCGTGTCTGCAGCGCCGCGATACGCCGGCGAAACCCCGCCGCCTGAGCGATCAGCTTGGTCGCGTCGGGACTTGGCTCCTCCCCATAGTCCTGGCATGTCAATTCCGTCTTGAGCACAACAGACAACGGGCGGGCATCGGAACAGCGGAACAGTCCGGCAGTCAGAAGGTGCGTCACCATGAACACACCACCGAAGGCCTCGCCCTTTACGTGAATGGTGGGGGATAAGTAACGCCCGCCAAGGACCGATTGCTCGATCAGGATTCCCAGACCCCCGAAGACGAGGTCCGGGGCCTCGGACTGCCGGCAGTGGATACGCCCCCACTTGGAGACCACGTAGGCATGTCCGATGATGTTGCGCGCGCGGATATTGCCTTGGCGCACGACGATGACGCCGGAGATGTTCTCGCGCACTTCACAGTGCTGCGACGCGGCCACTTTTCCCATTACGAAACCATCTACGCTGCACGAGCCCTCTTCGACTACGAGCGTGCAGTTCTCGGGCACACTGCCCAGGACGCGCAGGTGGCCGCTGCGATGAAGCAGGACGGGACCGCGCCCCTGAATGTTCAGGCCCGCAAACAAGGTAATCTCGCGAGGTTTGGCCGAAGAGATGTCGTCTTCAGTAACCACGTGCAGGCGGGTAGACACGGCAGGCAGCCGGGGCGTCACGCTCATCTTGCTGTGCCGTTCTTCCAAGGCGGGCGCATGCTTCTCGAGAATCCCAATCACCCTCGTGAACTGCGCGGGCCGACTGTTGGTCCGCCCCAGTTCCAGGGCCGTGAGGAGCAGGTCCAGCTCGTCCCACGCGAGGAAGCGCGTGTTTCCCGCTTCGACGAGGTCGATGAGTTCCCGTAAGACCCACTGATGCCTGCGGCCCTCGGTCACGATTGCGCGTTCAGACACGTGCGTGGCCCACGCGTTCACCGCGGCGAGCAACGGCTCGAACTGGCGCTGGGCCGCGGCGTCATCGCGGTAGGAATGGTGCCAGGACGCGCAGATCGCAATGTCCTGCAACGTGATTTCTCCCAGTTCGTCAACCGGGAGTTTCGTAACATGCTCGATTAAGCGGTCTAGCATAAGTGATTCTAGACGAATGCCGTTTGCCCGCCGCCCAGTGCGGCGATGGCGGTTTCAAGGGGAGGTCGAAGGACCCCCCTTTCCGTAATAATGCCTGCGATCAGGCCGGCCGGAGTAACGTCGAATGCGGGACTGTATACGCGCACGTTCTCCGGCGCGGTCCGCGTTCCAAAACCTTGAGTCACCTCCTCGGGCTCGCGCAGTTCTATGGGAATGCCCTTCCCGGAGGAAAGGCTCATATCGAACGTCGAAATCGGCGCCGCGACGTACAAGGGGATATCGTGCGCCTGGGCAAGCAGCGCAACGCTGTACGTACCGATCTTGTTCGCGGTGTCTCCGTTTGCCGCGATGCGGTCCGCGCCCACGATCACCAATTGAATGCGGCCTTCCCGCATCACCTGGGCGGCGGTGTTGTCGCAGATCAACGTGGTATCGATTCCCGCCTGCATCAATTCCCAGGTGGTGAGACGCGCGCCCTGAAGCAAGGGCCGGGTCTCATCGGCAAAGACGTGGAAGCGGCGGCCCTTTTCGTGCGCGCGAAACATGACGGCAAGCGCGGTGCCGTAACCGGCGGTTGCAAGGCCGCCCGCGTTGCAGTGGGTCAACACGCCGTCGCCGTCGCGAATGAGGGAATCTCCGCTCTCACCGATGGCGCGGCAGGTAGCGTCGTCTTCTTCGAGGATGCTGCGGGCCTCGGCTTCCAGACTGGAAAACAAGGACTCGACTGTACTCGCGGCGCCGGAATGCTCCGCTGCGTTGCGCATGCGGTTCAGAGCCCAGAAGAGATTCACGGCGGTCGGGCGCGAGGTGGCCAGATAACCCGCGACACGGCGAACGGCTTGCTGCGCCGCGTGGGCGTCGGCGGGCGCCAACTGGCGAAACCCCACCAATACGCCAAATGCGGCGCACACCCCGATGGCCGGCGCGCCGCGCACGCGAAGGGACTTGATCGCCTCCCACACCGCCTCCTGGGTATCCAGGCGGATTTCCCGGAAATCCATGGGCAATAGCGTCTGGTCGATGATGTATAGGTGCCCGTCTTCCCACCGGACGGTTTGCAGCGCCACGAAAAGCCTCCCCTCTATCTGTCCCGTCTTATGCTATAGCATGCGTGGCGCGATGGCAAGCAATGAAAATGGAGTGGTCCCGAGGCCAACTGATCACGCGGGAGGGCGGGAGAGGATGGTCTCGGGGTCCTGGTGATAGAAGTCCATCAGGACCTCGTAGAGGCCGGGGTGCTGCTCGTGCATGGCGGCAGGTCGCTCGAAGAAGCACTCGGTAATCACGGCGAAGAACTCGGCGGGGTCTGAGGCGCCGTACGTGTCGATCAAGGTGCGCCGGTTTCTCTCGACATCGTGCCAGAGCTTTTCGTAGGCCCCGCTCAGGACTTCGGCCCAAGTGTTATAGGCCTCTTCATCGTCAAGCAGGGGTGTGCCATTGCTGACTCCGTCCTCTTCGTCCAATTGATGAGCGAACTCGTGCAGGACGACATTCTGCCCATCTCTCGCGTCGCGGGTTCCACGGAGCACGTGCCGCCACGATAGGACAACTGCCCCAAGGCCCCATGACTCTCCGAGATGAATATCCTCGCCCTGAACGATATCGTCCCCGACTTCGTGGATGTCCGCGGGTACAAGAAAAGCATCAGGATAGATCAGGATTGAGCGCAGTTGGGGAAAGTAATCCGTTTCCCGGTGCAGCAGGAGGACCGCTGCCTGGCCCGCAACCGTGAGGCGGACCTCGTCGGTCAGTTCCAAGCCGCCGCAACCCTCGAGGTTCTTCTCGCCGAGCAGGATTTGAACGTGGCCGTGGAGTTCCTGCCGGTCCTCGGGGGGGAGGTGCCGGTAGTACCGCACGTTCTGGCGCAGAATCTCAATCCAGTCGGGGGGGAAAGGCCGCTGGCGCAGCCGTTCGCGGCGGCGACGCTTAAACCCGAACATCGCACTCGAGATCGAGCCACGCCAGTTCTTCGCGGGTCAGTGTCAGGTCCAGGGCGCGCGCGTTGTCCTCGAACTCCGCCGGCGTATACGCCGCAAGCAGCGGGAAGACGTCCATCGGCTGATTCAACACGTACGCCAGTGCGAGTTGGGGCACGGATACGCCTTTCTCGCGGGCCAACTCCCTGGCGCGTTCCAGACGCCGCAGGTTCGCTTCGTTCACGTAGCACCGGTGATAGAGTTCCTCCTGGTGCTGCGCGAGGTTGTCGCGCGTAAGACGCCCGGAGAGGAAGCCGCCGGCGAGACTCGACCACGAGAAGAGCGCAATACCTTTCTCGAGGTACCAGGCGCGGTCAGCCGCGCCCTGGGGTCCGCTGACGCTGGTGCATCCCTCCCAAGGCTCTTCGAGCATTTCGGCGAGACTGTATTGGGGACTCGCGGCCACGAAGGGCTTCAACCCATGGGAGGCGGCATAGGCATTGGCGCCCGCGATGCGTTTGGCGGTCCAGTTCGACCCGCCGAACGCCTTGATGCGGCCCGCCGCGAAGTGCTCGTTCAAGACTTCCACAATGGGTCCGACCGACACCTTAGGGTCGTCGCGGTGCAGCAAGTAGAGGTCGATATAGTCCGTCTGGAAGCGGGCCAGCGAATCGAAGATATGGGCGGTGATATCGTACGGCGTCACGCACCTGCGATCGGCGTTGTGATGAGCGCCCTTGCCGATGATGACCACCTTCTCGCGGTTGCCGCGCGCATTGAGCCAGCGTCCGAAGGACCGCTCGTTCTCGCCCGCCGCGTACACGTGCGCGGTGTCAAACGTGTTGCATCCCATCTCGAAAACCGCGTCGAGCAGGGCATGAGCTTTCGCCTCGTCTTCGCCCGGAACCATGACGGTGCCCTGCACCAAACGCGAGATGGGTTTATCGATTCCCGGCACCTTCCCGTACTGCATGGTGGGTATTCCTTTCGCAAACGGCCGTTCTTCCAGGCCTATTCCATGGGATACTTGAGGTTCCACTGGCTGCGAATCTGGTCCATGGTTCGGATAATGGACACCGATTCATCTAACGGCATCACGCTGCTCTCCTGCTTTCCCGCGCGCAAGCAGCGTATGACTTCTTCGGCCTGGTACTCGTACCCATTGCCCCGGTGCGGCATCGTGAACGAGATGTCATCTTTGCCGTCCACCTTCAACACCGCGCCGGTGGTCTTCCAGAACGGCGCGTGGACGCGGATCGAGCCCTTGGTACCCATGATGACAGCGTCGTGCGGCGTATTGACCCGCACGGCGCACGTCAAGGAGGCTACCTGCCCGTCTTTGTAGCCGAGGACCATGGCGGCATGTTCGTCCACGCCGGTGCGGCCGATATGGGCGAATCCGCCGGTGCGCACCGGGGCCTCGCCGAATACCATGGAAGCGAATGAAATGGTGTAGACCCCCACGTCGAGGAGCCCGCCGCCGCCGTACTCCAAATTGAAGAGACGGCCGTTCGGGTCGACTTCCGCGCGAAACCCGAAGTCGGCCGTCACCATGCGCGGCTCGCCGATTTCGCCCGCGTGCAGCCATTCGCGCACTTTCACTATCGCGGGCAGGAACCGCGTCCACATGGCTTCCATGAGGAAGACGCCGTTCCGGCGTGCGGCGTCAACCATGGCGGCCGCTTCCTGGGCGTTGATTGCGAAGGGCTTTTCGCACAGCACCGCCTTGCCGGCATCCAGGCACAACACCGTATTGGCGCGATGGAGCTGGTGGGGCGTGGACACGTAGACGACATCGATCTCCGGATCGGCCACAAGCTCCTCATAGGAGGCATAGCGTTTCGGAATCTTGAACTCGTCGCCGAAGGCGCCGGCGGTCGTCTTTGCGCGCGAGCCCACCGCGGCGATCCGTGCGTCGTGCAGCATGCCCAGTCCACGCGCGAATTGTTTCGCGATGTTTCCGGTGCCCAGGATCCCCCAGTTGATTGCGCGGTCCATACGGCGCTCCTTATAGCTCGAATTCCACGGTCATCATCTTCTTCTTGCCGGCCGTGAGGGCCAGCGTGTCTCCCTTGGGCTGAAGGTCCTCACGCCGTTCCTCATTCAAGTTCGTGAGCCACGCGCGTTTGACCTTCTTGAAGAACCTCAGCTTTCCATTCACCGATTTGGTTCCGGGATTGAAGAGGCGAATGACAAAGGTGTTCTCGCGATCTTCGTGCCGTTTCAACGCGGTCACCTGGAGGTTGGCTCCCTGAACTTCGACAAAGCTCATGCTCTTGGGCAGCGTTCCCTTGTGCGGACCCACTTGCGCGGCTTCGAGCGGGAGATTCAGATCCTCTGCCTGATCGAACACGCCGTTGGTCCAGTCTCCCGTATGCGGATAGATGCTGTAGGTCCACTCGTGCGGGCCAATGCACTGGGCCAATTCCATTTCCGGATGCGTTTCCCAACGGCCGAAAATCGGGGCGTTGCGGTACGTATACGCCCGCAGCAGCGTGATAGCCAGGGGGCGCTCGGCGGTGTCCATGGCCTCGTATTCGCGGATGCCCGTGTTCAGCAGTGCGAAGCCCATCTTGGCATCGTTCATATCCACCCAGCGATACATCGGGTACTGCGGATTGGGCCGGTTGTAGTAAGCGTTCCCCTTCTTCACGGTGATGTCGCGTTCGATGGCATCGAAGGAGGCTTCCGAGTTTGTGACCTTGGCTTTCAGGCGAGTGGGGAAGACCACCCGCAGCCGGTGATTCTTGCAGGTGTTCTCGATCGAGGTGGTCACATCAAGCCGTTTTGCACCCGCACGCAGCGTGAAGCGGCTGACGATCACCATCTCCTGGCGTTCCTTGGTGCGCGCCGTGTGGTTCATCGACTCGCCCCGGAACTGATCGTTCAGGTTTTCGGTCAAGCCCACGGGGATCATCATGCGGTACTCGACGCGCATCCGCGCGAAGAGCGGACCCGTCTCCTCCAGCTCGATACTGCACGGGAATCCATGCGAGGTGATGGTCTCGTTGGTGTCCGGCTCCATATGCACCCACGAATGGCCTGTCTCGCCGGTGTCTTCGAGATAGTGGAGACCTTTGAACGTGTGCTTGGACAACTTGTGCGTCATGTTGAGCGTGCCGTCCGGATTGAACTCCACGCGAAGGTGCTCGTTTTCCAGCACATTCGTTTCCGGCGCAAGCGTTCCCGACGCGTAGGCGAACTTCTCCTCGCGAACCAGGTGATAGGTCTTGTACCCGTACGCGGGGATACTATCCACTTCGACGTGACAGCGCACGCGCTGGGAATTCAGCTCGATGGAGATGTCCTGCAAGTTGCGGATGAGCGAACCCCAGGGGAATTGCTCTTTCAGTTGGAGGCGCTGCGTCTGCTTGCCGTCGGGGGTCTGAATGCTGAACGCGTCGAATCCCATGTTGGCGGGCATGTCGAGATAGGCGGAGATGACCCCGCTCCGCGGGAATGGGCAGGGATTAAACACGGTCAGGACGCTGTCTTTCGGCGAGAGGTCCGAATTATCGATCTGGATCTGGACAGCCTGCATACCACGCCGCGCGAGGCCTTCGCTGATGATGTCGATTTGGTCAAAGCGGAACAGGGAATCTTTCTCCATCTGGTCGATGCCCGCGCCGGTGATCGTGTCGTGAGGGTGATTCTGCAAGAGCAGTTTCCACGCGCGGTCGAGGGCCGACTTTTCGTAGCGGCCGCCCACCATCGAGCCAATAGCACTCCAGGGTTCGGCCAGGCGCTGCAGGTTGACCTCGGCGCGATGGTTGGCGCGTTTGAGCCGCGTGCGCGCACTGATAACATCGCCATAGAGGTGTGTCCACTTGCCCGTCGAACCGGGGTCACGGCTTTCCCCCTTCAACAAGGTGAGGTCCTTGACCTCCTTCCGCATCGCGTTCATGTAGTCTTCGAGGTTCGAGAACTTGATCGTGTGCTCGGGAAGAAGCTCCTGGCACAGCTTCATGATCGCCGTCTCCTTCGGATCGGGGTCCGAGGAGTCGAAGCCCTGCATGCAGCAGATGTGGCTCGTCGTGAAGTGTTCCGACTCGTCCTTGACGAGCTTGAGCAACTGCTCGCGGATGGGCGCGTCGTTCCAATGCTTCTTGTTCTTGTCGAGCACGTAGTAGTGGGCGCGCGGGTTGCGGTCCGTGGCGAGGCGGAACGGCGCCGAACCGCGGTCCCAATCGTAGCGCGCGAACACGTCGCTCGACCCGTAGCGCAGCATGCGGTACACATAGACGTAATAGCTGAAGCGGCTCATGCAGCCGAAGCGCATCCCCAGCAGCCGCGAACCATCAACGCCCTCCCAGGCAAATTCGCTGTGGGGCGTGTTGATGCCGCGATAGAAGATGATCGTGTCGATGTCGAAACCGTTATAGATTTGGGGCATCTGGGACGTCTGGCCGTAGCCGAACGGCGTGTAGCCCACCTTGGATACCTTGCCCAGGCTCTGAGCCACGCGGTGGCCAACCACGAGGTTGCGCACGAGCGATTCACCGTTGACGAGGTATTCTTCCGGAAGCGAGTACCAGGGGCCTACGATGAAACGGCCGGATTTCACGTGCTTCTCGATGGTCTCGCGCTTCTCGGGGCGTAATTCCAGGTAATCCTCCACGCACAGCGTCTGGGAATCCATCGTGAAGGAATGGAAATCCGGGTCTGTATCCAGCAGTTCCAGGAGGTTGTCCATGAAATCCAGGAGCAGGAGCCGGGTCTCCTCGAAGGGATAGCCCCACTCGCGGTCCCAGTGAGAATTGGACACAACATGAATCGTCTTGCGCTTGCTGGACATGAATACCTCCGAAACTCAGCGTGGTTGCACTTGGGCCGTAAGCATAGAGAATGCCGGGGAGCCGCATCAACTATTGCTGTGAGACAAGGCTGCTGTAGCGGGCGTGACGCGTTTGGCGAGGAACATCCCCCGGCGCTTCGCGCCACCCCCTTCAAGGGTCTGTCGGAATATTGATTGATATTTATCTATGTTTGTGATACCATACTTCTCGCAGGGCACGGGTGGAGCGTTGGCGAGGAGGAGTGACAATGGCGGACAGGCGATG
>JADLGB010000318.1 GCA_020849535.1 Candidatus Hydrogenedentota bacterium | reverse complement strand
GGTTCACACTTCTAGAAGTCCTAGTGGCCCTCGCCGTGCTCAGTGTAGCCACCTACGTCATCATGCAGTTGTTCATGGGCAGCGTCGGGCTGGGGCAGGCGGATCGGTCCCGGCGGACGGCGATGGCCCTGGCCGAGGAACGGATGGCGGACATCTCGATGCGGCCCGGCGATTACCAGTGGCCGGACGCGGCGGATCAATTGACGGAATTGACGCCTCCGGGCGGCGAATCCGAGGGAGTGGCGAGCGAAGCCACGCCACCCACCACCAAGCCCACCTACCCTCAAGCCGGTGACCGCGAAGCGGGGTTCTACAGCCGCTTCTCGTGGAAGACCTTCGTCCGCTATGCGGACGACGCGCCGCCGGGAACCTGCGAAGTCACCGTCGTCGTGAATTGGGAGCAGGACGGCAGACCCCAGTCGGTCAGCCTGACCTCGCTGCTGCCGCGACCCAAGAAGGAGGGCCAGGCATGAGGCAGCATCGCTCGCAATCCGGCTTCACCCTGTTGGAGATGCTCGTCGTTCTCGCCTTGACGGCGGTGGTGACCGGCATTGGGACCATGGCCCTGTTCCGGATGACGGACTATTGGAACGGGCTCCGCATTCGCACGGAAATGGATCGCCGGGCGGAGAGTGTGTTTGGCAGCATCCGACAGGACATTGCGTCGCTTGTTTCCTCGTCGCTCGCATCCGCATCGGTGACAGGGACCAGTGCCACCGCGACGGATAGCCGCTTCTATGGCATTGCGCTGGCCGATGACACACTCACTTTGCCCGTGACCGCGAAGACGAGCGAAGGATTCGCGGCGCCCACAGTGATCACCTACCACGTGAAGCGCGACACGGTCGACGCATTCGGCGGCGGGGGAGCGGCGCTGGTCCGCAGCCAGAGCAGTCCGGGTGCTGCGGAAGGCGCCGCGGCGGAGCAGGTAGTCGCCGAGGGCGTCCTGCAGTTCGAGGTCGAATACACCGCCAACGGGTCCGAGTGGGTCGAGACGTGGTCGGACAAAGCGCCGCCCCGCGCCATTCGCGTGAGCATGACGATGGCGTACCCCGTGAATCCCATGCGCGAACAGATCGCCCGAAGCTACGTGTTTCCCGTCCACGTGCAGTGAGGAGAGCCATGAAACGTATGCAAAGAGCCCGCCGCGAAGAGGGAATCGCGCTGATCACCACGATCGGACTTCTGGTGGTCTTCATGCTGATCGGTATCGCGTGGGTGGACTATATGACCGTGGAGACGAACAAATCTGACCTCCAGATCAACCTCATCCGGGCGCGTTACGCCGCGTCGGGCGGCGTGCAGGCCGGTATCGCGCATGTTGAGGCCGCGTTGGCGACGCAAGCTCTGCCCAGTTCCACACTCCCCGAACTTAAGGTTCCCGTCTACCGCAAGGGCGACACTCCGGTATTGGACGAAGACCGCGAGTGCCGGGTGACCGTCACCATCAGCGACGAGTCCGCACGCATCAACATCAATTACGCGCCGCCCAACGTGCTGCGTAAGATTCTCGGCGTGGAGGCCGAAGAGGCGCGCGAGATTCGCAGCTCCCTCCCGCGTTTGGAAGGCGAACCCGTGACCGCGGGCGATCAGGATCGGCATTGGTTCACCAGCGTGGACGAGTTGGTGACGCGGTCGTTCTTGACGGCCGAACAACTGACTCCGGAACTGGCGGCGCTGTTGACCGTGTACTCGGTGCCGGACCCCGCGAACCCCGCGGGCTATATGAACGTGAACACCGCGCCCGGGCCTGTGCTCGAGGCGCTGCTGGACATCACACCGGATGTGGCGGCGCGCGTGATCGAAACGCGCACGCAACGTCCCCTGGCCGATGTCACGGAGTTGAGCGCGGCCGCGGGCAAGGACCCCGCGACGTTCAACGTGCGGCCCGCGCCCGATGCGCTGAACACGCTGCCCCGGGAACTGGGTTTCACGTCGCGGTGCTACCGCATCGCCAGCCACGCGGAATTGGTGAAAGACGAAAGAGTCATCGGCAGCGGCTATGTGGAGGCGGTGGTGTATATCGACCCGCAGGGGTCGCCGCGCATTCTGCATTGGAGCGAAGGACTTCGAGAGACGGAATCCGTTACAGCCTCGGTTGAAGAGCCGGAAGCAGCGCCGGCCGCAGCGTAATGAGCTAGACGCAAGGGAGGAAGACCGATCATGGCCATGAAAGGCGATAAGCCTGCCGCGGGGGGCATCAAGCGGGTCTCGCGCAGCACGAAAAGGACCGGCGGACGAAAGGTCACCGCGAAATCAACGTTTGACCTCGATGACGCGGTGGGGGCGGCAGAGGAAAGCAAACCCTTATCCTTCCGCTCATTCACGGGCGGCAGCCT
Organism: Candidatus Hydrogenedentota bacterium; assembly: GCA_020849535.1. Taxonomy (GTDB): domain Bacteria; phylum Hydrogenedentota; class Hydrogenedentia; order Hydrogenedentales; family SLHB01; genus JAHDWY01. Next base: position 6,451 of record JADLGB010000318.1, on the reverse strand, counting down.
CTTTCCTTCGGGCATCGGCCCGGTCAGCGATCACGACATCACGGACATCCTGCGGCAGCTCATCATGCTGCTCGACGCCGGGACGCCCCTGCTGAAATCGCTGAACATCCTCTCGCAGCGCAGCGAGAAGGGCCGCGTGCGGGCGCTGGTGTCCGATATCTGCAGCTTCGTGGAAAACGGGAATGCGCTGTGGCAGGCCTTTGAACGGCACCCGCGGCAGTTCGACCCGGTTTTCATCAGCCTGGTGAAGGCGAGCGAAGCAAGCGGTACGCTGACCACCGTGTTGAAGCGCCTGATCGTGTATCGCGAACGCCGCGAGATGATGGTGCGGCGCATGCGCGGCGCCATGATCTATCCGATCATCCTGGTGGTGGTCTGCTTCCTGGTGCTCTTCCTGATCGCCAAGGTGGTCGTGCCGCAGTTCCAGGAAATCTTCGCAAAACTGGAAACGCAGATTCCGTGGTACACCCAGACATTGATTAACACCGTGAACGTCCTGAGTTCGTGGCAGGTGCTCGGAACGGCCCTCGTTATCATCATTGCGTTGGGAGTGGTGTACTTCCTGCTCATGCGCATGCCGCTGTGGCGCATCCGGCTGGACCGGTGGCGCATGCGCATCCCCAAGTTCGGCAAGTCAATCGTGCGCAAGCGCGCCGTGGTGGAATTCACGCAATCCCTGTCGCTGTTGCTGCGCAGCGGCTTGGGGATGATGACGACCCTCGACCTCGTCCGCAACGTGATCCACAACAAGGCCATGGCCCATGCGCTGCAGGCAGTGCGTGATGCCGTCGAGCGCGGCGAAGGGATCGAACAACCGATGCGCGCGGCGCGCGGAATTTTCCCGCCGGTCGTGGTGGATATGCTGGTCACAGGCGAGGAATCCGGTCAATTGGACTCCATCGCCGAGCATGTCGCCTTAACGTACGAGGAGGAGTTGGGCATTACCATCAGCACGTTGGGTGAATTGCTCCAGCCCGTGCTGACCATCATTATCGGGCTCGTGGTGATGGTCCTGTTCCTGGCGCTGTTCGTGCCCATGATCACCATGCTCAACGACCTGGGCAACTCGGTCGGCGGCTGAGATTCGCTTCCAATGGCGGTGGGGCGGATGCCTGTTGCGGCGTCCCCCCACCGTTTTGCTATTCTTGATGATCCCATAGTATCACCGTGTCGCGATGGTCGGGCAGGTGGCGGGCGGAGGATTTGGTGCAGTGACAATTACGCACTTGCTGGAGGAGCGCGCTCAATCCGAGGGCGAACGGGTGTTCGTGTTCTGCGAAGGGGAGGAGGTCACCTACCGGGACATGCGGGACCGGGCCAAGCGCGTCGCAGCGAACCTGCACGCGGCGGGGGTGCGCAAAGGCGACAAGATCGTTCTCCTGATGGGCAACTGCCTCGAGTTCCTTTACGTGTTTCTCGGAGCGGGGCGCGTCGGGGCTGTCGTTGTTCCCGTGAACCCGATGCTGAAACCGGGTGAACTCGCGCATATTGTGAGCGATTCGGACGCCGAGACCATCATCACGATCCCCGAGTTCGCACCGCTGCTGGGACAGGCCAAGACCCTGTTCCCCAGCCTCAAACGCTTCTACGTGATCGGGGAAGCAGTCGAAGGTGCGCAGTCATTCTCGGATTTGTTGGAACATCCGCACGAAATCCCACCGATCGTGGCCGAGCACGGCGACGACGCCGCGCTGATCTACACGTCCGGTACGACCGGCAAACCCAAGGGCGTGGTGCTGTCGCACCGGAACTATCTCGCGAATGCGCGCATGCTGGTTCACGTGATCAACATGGGCCCCTCCGACCGGTTCCTGCTCGTGCTGCCGCTGTTTCATGTGAACGCCCAAGTGGTGTCCGTTCTCGCACCCTTGATGGCCCACGCCGACGTCGTGCTGATGAAGAAGTTCAATCCCTTCGCGATCCTGCCGTCCATCGAGAAGTACCGGGCGACCATCTTGAGCGCCGTGCCCACGATCTACAGCGTGATGTGCCGCCTTATGCGCGCGGAACCCAGGGACCTGAGTTCGATGCGGCTCTTGGCGTCCGGCGCGGCGCCCATGCCGGAAAAGACGTATCAGGAGACGCAGGAGGTGCTGAAGGTTCCCTTGATCATGGGGTACGGCCTCAGCGAAGCCACCTGCGCCAGCGCGGCCGCCGACGCCCGCGACCCCATCCGCTGGAATTCGGTCGGCCCTGCCTTGCGCTATACGAGCATCCGCATCGTGGGCGGTGACGGCCTCGACGTGCCCGTGGGAGAGACTGGCGAGATCCTCATTGCGGGACCGACCGTGATGAAGGGCTACTACAAGAACCCCGAGGCCACGAAGGAGGTCCTGCGCGACGGCTGGCTGCGCACCGGCGACCTCGGCCATTTCGACGAGGACGGCTACCTGTACATCTCCGGACGTTTGAAGGAGATGATCATCCGCGGCGGACAGAACATCTACCCCACGGAGGTCGAGAACGTCTTATCGACCATGCCCGGAGTGGAAGAGTGCTGCGTCGTGGGCGTGGAAGATGAACAGTGGGGACAGGAGGTGCTCGCGGCGGTGAAGCTGGCCGAAGGGCACAGCGCGACGGCAAACGAAGTCATGGACTTCTGCCGCGAATACCTTGCCGCGTACAAGTGCCCCCGGCTCGTGAGTTTTGTCAGCGAACTGCCGAAGACCGCCACCGGCAAGATCAAGAAAGGCGATGTGGCGGCCGCATACACGCAGGGGACCCTGGGGGCGTAGGTAGTTGATGAAGAGACTGGCGCTTGCGCCGTGTCTCTTAGAGCGCATCGGACGGATCGGACCGATCGGACTGATCGGTCCGAGTAAGCACGTAGCGCAGATCAGTGGAATTGACCGGAACTTGAGGCAAACCAAGGACTGCAAGAGAGGAAGAACACCGGCCTGCCAAGCAAGCGCGTGTGGCATAGGCGCCCTCGCCTGTGTCTTCATTGGTCAGGCCGCGCTCGGAGAGCGAGGGCACCGGAGTTCTTAAGGACCGTCGCGCCCTCTTGCTGAAGGTAGCGCTGTGCCGCCGCGCTCGGAGAGCGAGGCGGTACAAGAGCTTCGCCTGTGTCTTCCTGGGTACAGAGCCGCTCCATCGGAAAAAATAAAAGCGGGGACGCGCGCCGTTTGGCGCCACGTCCCCGCGCAAGTATTACTTCGTTCTGCCGCTATGCGGGATTCTCGACGGAATTCGTCTTCTCCGACTTCTTCCGGCGGCGCTGCGAAGGACCTTCATCGGGCTTCTTGCCGGCGTACTTGACGCGATCGCGCCACTGGTTCCAGTAGTACACAACTGGGCTGGCGATGAAGATCGAGGAGTATGTTCCCACCACGATGCCGATCAAGAGCGCAAAGGCAAAGTCGTTGATGGTGTCGCCTCCGAAGAAGTAAAGCACAAGGACTACGAAGAGCGTCGTCCCGCTGGTCAGCAAGGTTCTGCTCAAGGTTTCGTTCACACTGCGGTTCATGATCTCCAGCAAGCTGAGACCCCTGCCTCGATACAGCTTGATGTCTTCGCGGATGCGGTCGTACACGATGATCGTGTCATTCAATGAATAACCGATAACGGTCAGTATCGCCGCCACGACCCCCAACGAAATCTGCCGGCCCGTCAGGGCAAAGAAGCCCAACGTGATCGCAACGTCGTGCACGATGGCGATGATGGCGCCCACCGAGAAGTTCAGTTCGAAGCGAAACCACAGGTAGATGACGATGAAAATGATGGAGTAGATGATGGCCTTGAGGGCATCCCACTTCAACTGCCGCCCGACGGTCGGGCCCACCATGTCTTCCTTCTCGATCTCGACCTTTGTAGCGTCGCCTCCGGCGAGCGGCTTCAAGGTTTCCTGAACGCGGGCGGAGATCGTGCTCTCGCCGCTGTCCGCGTTCGCGACGGCCTCACCGAGGTGGACCATGAAGCGGTTCTGCGCACCCACGCCTTCCGATTCGTATTCGGTCACCGTCGGCTCGACAAACCCCGCCGTGGTGAGAGCGGTGCGGACATCCGCATCACTGACCTGCTGTTCGTTGGCGATATTGAGGACGAGGTTCGTGCCCGTGGAAAACTCGACGCCGAAGTTGTCGTTGCCACGCATTGCGAAGAGCCCGAGTCCGATCACGATGCCCGCGATACTGACGATCGCGCCCGCGCGTCGGTATTGCATGAAGGGGATGCGGCTGTCGGGCCGGATGATCGAGGCCATCGAGATGCTCTTGATCCACTTGCGGGTCGCAAAGAAATCGAAGATGGCCCGTGATATCACCAACGCGGAGAAGACGCTGGCGCACACGCCGATGCCGAGCGTGACCGCGAATCCTTCGATGGGTCCGGAACCGAACTGGAACAGGACCACCGCCGCGATGAGGGTCGTCACGTTGGAGTCCATGATGGCGGGCGTGGCGTGCGCGAATCCGCCGTCAATGGCGGCCGCGAGCGATTTGCCGTTGCGAATCTCTTCACGCATGCGCTCGAAGATCAGCACGTTGGCGTCAACCGCCATACCGATTGTGAGGATAAGCCCCGCGATACCGGGCAGGGTCAGCGTCGCGCCGAAGTACGCGAGCGCGGCAATGATAAGCACCGCATTGAGCACGAGCGCGATGTTGGCGACGAGTCCAGCCAAGCGGTAGTAAATCGGCATAAACACCACGACAAGGATGAGGCCGATAAGTGCTGACCACACGCCCTTGGTGATGGATTCCGCACCCAGGCGGGGCCCCACAACGCCGGTCTGCTCCTCGACGATCGGCACCGGCAACGAACCGGAATTGAGCGCGATGGCGAGATCCTGGGCTTCCTCGCGCACGAAGTGGCCTGTGATGCTGCCGCTGGTCGTGATCTGATCCCGGATGACCGGCGCCGACTCCACGACCTTGTCTACGACAATCGCCATGGGATTGCCGATGTTCGCCTTCGTGCGCTCGCCGAAGATCCGGCCGCTGGCGCTGTCCAATTCAAACAGGATCATCCACGAACTGCCGCCTGTCTTGTCGTCCGGCCGGGCCAGGGATTGTGTCAATCCGTCGCCGGTCATCATCGTTTCTTCGTGCAGCAGATAGATCCCATACGACTGCTGGTCCCACGGCTTGGGCTTGCCCCCAAAAGCAATGATGAAACCTTCGGGAATGAGTCCGGGCACTTCCTTGGCCTTCGCGATCAGTTCGCGCACGTAGTCGATCTGGTCCAGGGGAATCTGCGGGACCATGTCGCCTCCGGGTGCGGGCTTCTGGAGGCGCTTCAGCAAATCACCCTTGAAATGCGTGTCGATGTCGCGCAACGCTTTCGCGGTCTGGTCGGGCCCCGCGGCGATGTGGAAGGTCAGATACGCGGTCTGCATGATCAGCCGCCGGGCGCGTTCCACGTCCTGTTCGCCGGGCAGTTGCACCTGGATCTGCCGGTCGCCCATGGTCTGGATGATGGGCTCCTTCGCGCCGAACTCGCTGGCGCGCCGCTCGATAGTCTGGAGCACCTGCTGCTGCATCTCATCGAGGATGTCGGACTCCGACATGCCGATGTCCAGCTTCTTCTGCTTCGCTGCGGGATCCATGCCGTCGATGTTGATGCCGACGACCATCTGGACACCGCCCTGGAGGTCGAGACCGAGGTTGATCACCATGTCCCGGTCGCACATGGCCCAGCGCCTGACCTTCTTCGTGGCTTCCTCCCACGCGGACAGGCGCTCAACCTTGTCGTCTTCCGCCTTCCAGGCGTCCAGGCGCGCCGTGCGCTCGTTCGGAGACAGGGTCATCCACCCGATGGTCGGATAGACGTAGATGGCGGCCACCACGAGGGTCGCGTAGATGAGAAGGGTCCGTGCAAGGTGCTTTTTCATCGATGACTCCAGTGCTTGCGTTGCCGGCCGGCAACGTCAAGTGCCGGGCGGGCGATTCCGTCGCCCGGCCCCGGTTATTCGCTCTTTTCGTCCCGCGCGGCGACGCGCGAGACGGCTGCCCGCAAGAATTCAATTTTGACGATGGGTTCGTCGCTCACTTTAATGACCACCGACTTGTCGGTGAGACCCACAACGGTACCGCAAATACCCCCGGTGGTGACCACTTTGTCTCCCTTGGCGAGGGAGTTGAGCATTTCGCGGCGTTCCTTCTCGCGCTTCTGATTGGGCCGAATCATGAGGAAGTACATGATCGCCATGAACGCGATAAAGAAGATCCACAGGCTCTTCATGTCCGGCCCCGTCGGGGCTGCGCCTTCCGCGGCGGGGGCTTCGGCTTGGGCCAGGGCCAAGCCCTGGTAGATCAGGGCAATGCTGCGATCTAACACGTGTTCACTCCTTAGGAAAAGAAAAGCCGGCCTGTGAGGCCGTATATGCGTGGAGAAATTCCCGCTTGAACTCCAGAAAAGCGCCGGCCCGGATGGCCTGCCGCACAAAAGCGGCCAATTGTACCATAAAGCTGAGGTTGTGTAAAGTATTCAGCCGCAACGCCGATATCTCCCC
>JADLGB010000317.1 GCA_020849535.1 Candidatus Hydrogenedentota bacterium | reverse complement strand
CCTCGATGTACTCGTTCAACTCCGGGCTCAGGATGTTCCAGCCACTGCGGATGTGGCGGGACAGGCTCAACGATTTGTACTGGACCAGCACCATGACCTTGCGGCACTGCGAGTTGATGCAGTTGGAAAGCGTGAAGTCGATCAGCCGGTAGATTCCCCCGAAGTACACCGCGGGCTTCGCGCGGTCCTTCGTGAGCGGATACAGCCGCTCGCCCACTCCCCCGGCCAACACGACGGCCAGCACCTCCCGCATGTCATGGAGATCTGGCATGTACTACTCCTCCCGGCCCAGAAACGCCCTGCAGGGGGCGCCGTCCGCGTCCACCAGTGGAAGCGGAAGCACCACAAACGGATACGTTCCCTGCGAGAAGCTCCCCAGTCTCAATCCTTCGACGACAAGCACATTCGCCCGCAGCAGGATGTGGTGGGTCTCCTGGCCTTCCTGCTTATAGGGCGCGACGGACAGATAATCTACACCTACCAGGCGGACTCCTTCATCCACCATGCGTTCGGCCGCCTCGCGCTCGACCGCCACGTAGTCCTTCATGAACGGGGCGTCGTGCCCGTGCGTCGAATTCCGCGTCTTCAAAAGAACGCGCGAGGGCAATGCCGCCGGTCCAAGATCCGCGGGGCCGATGTGAGATGCTCCCTCCGTCTCAATCAGGAGGGCATCCCCAAAGAACACGGAAGTATCCATTTCGTGGAGGCGCTTTCCGCCTTCCTCAAAATGCCAAGGGGCGTCCACGTGCGTGCCCGTATGTGTGCTGAATGACAGACACGACACATTGCATCCCGCACCGGCGGCAATGCGCGATCGTGGACTCAAAGAATAGGGTGGGTCGCCCGGCCACACCGTCATGCCTTCGCGCATCGGTATGCTCACGTCTACCCACTTCAGCCCCATGTTGCCGTCTCCGAGTCGCACACCGCCTCGTATCCGTCCATGTTGGCCTCAGGCATGGCATCGCCAGGACATACACTCCAATTATACACCGCCGCGGCGGCGCCCGGCTTGGATGCCGCGTGGAGCTGGTATTCCCCGTTTCGCGTCTCTCGCATACGCCCCCGCACCGTCCCGTATTCCGTCTGCATTGTCCTCGTCCGTCCCCTGCCATTCAGGTATCCGGCGGGGATTCGGCTCGCTTGGGAGCCGGCCCGCCGGGTGCGGAATTTTCTCTTTACTAGTATCGCTTATTTATTGACTTTCTGCAACCGAAAATTCCGGAGGCTGCATGTCGAAGCTGTGAGATTTGCAGTAGACACGTCTGGCAATTGGATCCAATTCATGTAACCCAAATGCGTGGATACGTAGGTGCGGGACAGTCGCTCTTCAGGCAGGGTCAGAACTGCAGCAGCTCCCCGGCCCGGTTCTGGCGCCTGTACTGTAATACATTGAATAGCAATTGATTATGATATGGAGTCAGGGATATCCCCCTCGCTTTTCTGGCGGAGTTCCTCGACTTGGCGGGCAAGCAGAGCCAGCTCCTGCGCAAGCTGACGGTTGCGCTCAGACATCCTGGAAATGACGATTGTGAAGCACAATACAATGGCCAGAGTGAATACGAAATACATGGTGAATAGTACCGTCAAATACTGAAAGTGAAAAAGGGCCGCGAGTGCTGTGATGATGCCTGGGAATATTCCGATCAAAAGACTGAGCCCGGCGGTTCCCAGCCACAGCAGTGCATAGCGCTCGCGCAGGTATCCGCGGCGGACCAGCTCCAGGACGACCAGGACCAGAAGCAGGCTCAGCCCGAGAATTCCGACGCGGTGCACAGTCTGTATGCCTGTCTGCGTATATCCTTCCATATCAGGGTTCTCCCCGTATCCCCTTGGGTCTGCGGAACAGGTCGACAAGAATGGCGAGGCCGACTTTGATCATGTAGTACGCGGCATGCGGCGGGCGGATTGACGTTACGCCTCCCTGCCGCGGGAGCATCTTGACCGGAATCTCCACCGCGCTGAGTCCAGCCATGTGCATGATAACCAGCGCCTCCGCCTCGGGGTAGTCGTCCGGGTACCTGCTGGCGAACACTTTCAAGGCTTTCCGGTTGATGGCCCTGAATCCGCTTGTGGTATCGGTTATTCCCCCACCGATGAGCATATCCACGAGGCGTGAGAGGACGGATTTTCCGACGCGCCGGCTGAAAGAGGGGACGTACCCGCTGTCGGCCACGTAGCGCGAGCCAATGACCATGTCCGTATCGTCTTTGGATAGGCGTTCCACCAAGAGATGCAGTTGCTCTACCGGATGCTGACCGTCCGCGTCGCATTGCACCGCGATGTCGTACCCGTTTCGGAGCGCGTATTTGAACCCGGTCTGCATCGCGCCGCCGATGCCGAGATTGTGGGGAAGCCGCACGAGAGCGGTGGGCGGATTGGCTCTGACCAGCGACGCTGTCTGGTCCGCGGAGCCGTCGTCCACAACAACCACATCGTAATCCGGCACATGCTTCTTCAGCGACGCCAGTACTCCAACGATCGTTTCCTGCTCGTTGTACGCGGGGATGATGACAAGGACGCGCGGCATCACCCACCGGCCTTCCGCAGAACCACAAAGCGCCAGAGTCCCCAGAGCATGCCGGCGGCACGCGCGACGTCGCGCAGGAGCAACACCGGAAGGAATGCGAGCATGAGCCGGTCGCCCGTCTGCCGCATCATACGCCACGGCAGCAGGAGCCTGGCCAGCAGGAGGATTGTGGCAATGGCGGCACTTGCCGTCAGACATACAAAGGATAGGGCTGGGACAATCGCGCAAACCAGCAAGGCAATGCAAAGGCCCGCCAGAGGCGGAGCGGCCAGGTCGATAAGACCCGCATAGCGATCGCCCGTGGCGCGCCCGGGATGTTTCCGGTAGAGCTTCACCCGCCAGAAACCGTGGCGCGCCTGCGCTTTCAGGTAGGGCCACAGTCGCGTGGGATGGTAGTGTCTAACCACCGCATCGTGGGCGAAGCGCAGGCGCCCGCCCGTATCGCGCAGGCGGTAGGAGAGGTCGTTATCCTCGCCCGAGGCGGCGCGGAAACTCTCGTCGAAGCCGCCCACGCGTTCAAACGCCTCTCTGCGGATGGCCACATTGAACGAGCCCAGAAAGTCGACCTCCTTGCCGAAGCGCTGATGGCGCATCACAATCTCCTCGTGGACCATTCGCGCGAGCAAACTGCGGTCATTGGCAATCCCATAGGTTCCTCCGGCGGCCACGACGCCCTTCTCGAAGCAGTCCGCAAGGCGTTGCACCCAGTGGGCTTCGGGTACGCAGTCGGAATCCGTGAAGATGAGCAGTTCCCCTTTAGCCATGCGCGCACCATGGTTGCGCGCGGCCGCGGGACCTTGCTGCTCCTGCCGGACGAATTCTACTGGAAACTGCCCGGCGATACGAGGCGTGTCGTCGGTCGAGCCATCATCCACGACGATGATCTCCGTGGGCGAGTACGTTTGCTTGAGGCACGCGGTCAAGCACTCCGCCAAAGTGGCGGCGGCGTTGTGCGCGGGGATGATGATGGACGCCATCATTGCTTTGGATATCCAACGCGATCAGATGTCTGAATCATCGGGAATCCGCCAGAGTCCATACACGAAGAATGGGGCATGCTCCGGGACTCGTGCGTCGGTCCGCGCGCGAAACCGCTGCGCATCCTCCGCGTCATCAAACAAGTGCCATTCATTGAGAAGGGGTCCAAATTCCGCGACGACCACCCGATCAGCAGCAGAATAGCCGCAATTCATGAGCCCGCTCACACTGCCGCCCAGATCCGCCACGTCGAAGCCCAGCCGCGTCCAATCCGAGCCGGGGGAATCGGGTTCCGCGCAGTGGTGCTTCCAGAAGTTCAGCCAAGCGCCGCGCGCGGGATCGAAGATGATTCGATTCCAGGCGCGAAGCGATTCATCGTCCAAAGCGGAGAAGAGGACGCTTACCGCAATCATGGCCGGGGGGTCCACCGCGCGATCCTTCATCCACCGCCGCATCGCCGCGAGATTCTCCCAGTAATCGCAAGGACCTATCCAGTCGTAGTGCGCGGTTTTCTCCGTGTCGGGTTCAGCGTCAGCGGCCACATCGGGACGTGGCCACACCATCCGATCGACGGAGCGGGGCTGCGCGCCAATGTCGCGCAGGAGGTACATCTCGCGGCGCTCCGGCGGCCAAGCTTCTCCCCACGCTGCGGAGACGCTGCGAACGTCGTAGCCGAGAATCCTCTCGACGGGTGCCTCATCCTTCATCGCGTCAAACCTCGCCCGCCGCTTCGTCTCTTCTCGGCGGTGTCCATCACCATGGCACGGATCGACCCGAGCAGCCGCTCCCTCGCGGGTTTGTAGTCCTCGTACGCCTGAGGCGGCTGGGCGCAGGCGTCGGGCAGGGTCTCCACGTCCAGCACCATCCGGCCCCAGCCGCGCCGTTCGACCGCGCGCGCGAGATCGAGTTGGTGATCGTTCATGTGCTCGTTGTAGCGCTTCAAACGCGGGACAACGATGAGCGGGCGCTTCGACTGAAGGGCATCCATCACGCAACCGATCCCCGCGTGGCATACAATGAGGCGCGCTTCTCGTTGCAGTGCCAGCACCTCGTCCCGCGAGCGGAAGTCGAAGTGCTCGCAGTGCTCGGGCAGTGTGGTGCCCATCCCGGTCTGCACGACGATGCGCTCCCCGGTGCTGTGGGCAATCTCATCCATCTTGCGGATGAGGCGCGGGAAATCGAGAAACATGGTGCCCACGCTCACGTAAATCACGGCGAGGTCCCCGCCCATTTGTCTTCGTCGATGAGACTGCCCTCGAACCGCGCGCGTGGACCGTAGACCTCGCGCAATTCCGGCCACTGCACGTAGAAGCGGTCGGCCAGCCAATACATGATGCGTCCCGTGAAGGATGGCGTGGTGACCTGCGCGCCGCACTCGACGTAGATAGACGGGATGCGAAACAGTTTCGACACGAGAATCAGGGGGATGGCAATCTCCGCACCGGTCGATACGACAAGGTCCGGCCTCTCTTTGCGGAAGACGCGGAAGGCGCGCCCCAGGTTCTTCAGGAACTCCAGCGGATTGCGCGCCATGTTGGGAATGAGGTAGGCCCGCTCCAGGCGGCGAGTCGTGTCGGCGTCGTAACAGAAGAAAAACGTATCATGCCCTGCGAAGGCGTCCAGCAGTTGAAACATCTCCGTGAGGTGTCCGCCATGGGAGCACGTCAGGCATATGGTGAGTCGAGTTTGGTGTTCCACCGTGCTTGCCGTTCAGTTGGTGGTGTCCGCGGGCTGTTGTCGGCCGTCTCGGGCACGCATGACATTATCGGGTATCGGAGTCGTCAACCCTTTCAGAATGCCCCAGGAATAGGGCCAGATCACAATCCAGCGGGCAGCCCAGCGGGAAAGCGCCGTCGATAGACTCCTGAACCGTGCCCACAGAAACATGAAGGTCAACACCAGGGGTAGCGCCGCGACGGGCAATCCGAGGCGCGGTTCCATCAACGCAATCAGCAAGCCGACGGGCAGCATCGCCGCCAATACGGGAATTGCCAGCGTGTAGTACCAGAGGCCGTCGCGCCAGCCGGCCGCCCGCATCATCACGACGATGTCTCTACCCATCATTACGGCCTTGCGCATCAACCCGGAGAAGCGCGTTTCATAGCGATGGCGGACGGCCGCGCCCGCTTCGAACCAGATGCGGTGGCCCGCCTTGCGCAGGGCGGTCGCGATATAGACGTCTTCGGCGGCGCTGTGCCGCGGCAGCCGCAGCCATCCGCCGACTTCGCGCAGGGCCTGCGTGCGGAAGTAGCTGTTGCCGCCGATGATCCCCTGCGTTTCGCCGGTGGATTCCGTCTCCACCACAAACCACATGTGGTGGAGCCATGCCGCGAAATTCCGCGGACCCACGGGGGGATGACGGCCCGTCCCCGCGGCCACCTCGGGCCGGCTGTCCAGGACAGACTTGGCCAGGGCGACCCACTCGGGCACGAGTTCGCAGTCCGCGTCGGTAAAAGCGAGATAGTCCGTGGTGCAGGCGTCGAGCACCGCGTTGCGGGCCTCATACAGGCCCGTGGCGTTGCTCGCGATCACGCGAGCCCCATATGCGCGCGCAACCTCGACCGTTGGGTCTTCCATTTCGTCCACGGCAACGATGACTTCGTCGGGCGCGACGGTCTGGTTGCGGACGCTCTCCAGGCAGGGTTTCAGGATGTGCTGGGCGTGGCGCGCGCAGATGGCGAGGGTTAGTGTGGCCATGGTCCTCCTCCGCTCCCCCCCGTGTTTCGCGCAGGCCCACGTGTATCAGTGCCCATTTCATGCATTCCCGGCCAGACTCCCTATTCGTCCTTGGGCGATGGTATGTGATGTCCTGCGAAAGTGCAAGGATGTGCGACCGGACCTTTGAATTGATGCGGGGACTTCCCTAAAATGCGCAGGATTGGAGAAAGACTTGAGCAAGGTGACCTTCACGGCCATAGGCGGAGGCGCTGAAATCGGCGCCAATTCGTATCTCCTCAGCGCGGACGGACATGACGTGCTGTTGGATTGCGGCATCCATCCCAAAAAAGAGGGGAGGGAGGCCCTGCCCGAGTTCCACCATCTGAAGCGAGCGCCCGAGGCCGTCATCGTGTCGCACGCCCACATCGATCATTGCGGCGCGGTGCCCTATCTCATGCGGGAGTTCCCTTCCACCGAGTGTTACGCGACCCAGCCCACGGTCAAGATCATGGACCGCATGCTGCACAACAGCGTGTCCGTCATGGGCACGCTGGCCGTCGAACGGGGCATCAAGGAGTATCCCCTGTACACGCACAGCGATGTGGAGTACGTGATCCGGCGCAGCTACGGCCTTGCGTTCGAGCGCGAGTTCGCCCTCACGTGGGATAGCCCGTTCCGCGCGAGTTTTCACCCGTCGGGGCACGTCCTCGGCAGTGCGAGCGTGCTCCTGCGCGTGCCGGGGCACACGGTGTTTTACACCGGCGATGTCTGCATGACGCACCAGGAACTGATGGCGGGACTGACCTTGCTGGACAAGTCCGCCGAAGTCACGACGCTGATCATCGAGAGCACGCGCGGTACGCACGAACAGGGCCATGCCATTACGTTTGAGGGAGAGACCCTGCGCTTCGCCCGCGAGATGACCCGCGTGCTCGAGCAGGGGGGCGTCGTGCTCGTCCCTTCGTTTGCCCTCGGGCGGACCCAGGAGCTCCTCAACGTCATCTCGCGCTTGCAGGAATCTGGCCAGGTGCCCGACGCCCCGGTATACGCATCGGGCCTTGGGCGCGCCATCTACGAGATCTACGACAAGTACACGGATCACCTGCGGCCCGACTCAACGCTGCGGCCGCTCTATGAGTTCAAGCGCATCGGCGACGTCTGGGACCCGGAAGTGCGGCATGACTTGCTTAAGGGGCCGGCCGTGATCGTCGCCACCTCCGGCATGATGGTCGAGAACACGCCATCGTCCATGATCGCGATGGAACTCGTGAAGTTTAGGAAGCATGGACTGTTCTTCGTCGGCTACCTCGACCCCGACACGTTGGGATACCAGCTTCTTCACGCCAAGACGGGAGATGAACTGCGATTCGAACTCAATGGCCCGCCCGTCAAGATCAAGCTCGATAACCGGCAGAGTTTTAACTTCAGCGCCCACGCCACCCGCGAGGATCTCTGCAAACTGATCGATCACATCGCGCCCCGGAATGTCGTCTTCGTACACGGCGATCCCGAAGCGACCGCATGGATGCGCGATAACACGGATTCCGCGTATCGCAAGTTCATCCCCACGACAGGCGAAGCCATCGAACTGGATTCCTGACCATGGCGACGCGCCGCAATCCCGTCATTGTGTGGTTGAGTACCACGTTGTCCGTTGCGTTCGCACGGCTCACGGCCGTGTTGCCCTTGCCCGTGGCGCGCGGTCTCGGGCGTACGCTCGGACGCCTCGCCTACTACACGGTTCCGCGGGTGCGAGGCGTCTGCCTCCAGAATCTGGATCATGCCTATGGAGACAGCATCGGGAGGTCCGAGAAACGGCGCATCGCGCGCGAGGCCGCGGAGAACGTGGGCATCGTAGCGGCTGAATTCTCGCGCGTTCCCGCCTTGGATGCCGCCACGGCGGCATCGCTTGTGACCGTGAGCGGACTCGAACATCTGGAGCACGGGGGGTTCATGATTGGAGCCCACCTGGGCAATTGGGAGTGGATTGCCCCGGTCCTCGTGGTGAACGGCGTGAAGATCGCCGAGGTTGTGCGGCCTCTCGATGACCCCCGCTTCAATACCTTTGTCGATCGAACGCGCACCTCTCGCGGCGTGCGCACCATCGCAAAAGAGCGGTCCGGCCCGGAGATCCTGCGCCTGCTGCGGGAAGGGTGGGTTGTAGGGGCTCTCGTGGATCAGAGTCCGCGCGAGGCCGCACTGCCGGTCACGTTCTTTGGGAAACCTTGTTGGGCCACCGTGGCTCCGGCGATGGTCGCCTTGCGCGCAAAAGCTCCCATCGTCGCGATCACCATTCTGCGAGAAGCGGACGGGCGCTACACGATGACCATCTCACCACCGATTGACACGGCGCGGACCGGCGACTTGCGCCGTGACCTGCTCGATATCACTCAGCGTTGCCAGGATTGCATCGAGGCGGAAATACGCAAGGCGCCCGGGCAATGGTTATGGCTCCACCGCCGTTGGAAAGAAAGGCCAAGGCTCGAATCCGAGTGGCGCGCCAAGGAAGAGAAAAGCCGGAGCGGCTAGATCGGGTCGCCGGGTTTCCAGTCGAAGATGCGTTCCGGATGGTCGAAGTAGTCCTTCATGATCTCGACAAACTCGAAGAAGTCTCCTCCATCCATGGCGCGGTGATCGAAGGTCACGGCCATGGTCACGATCTGGCGCGGAACCACCTGCCCGTTGACGACGCGCGGCAGCGGGCGCGTCAGGCCGATGCCCCACATGAAGGTACTGGGCGGCGGAATGACCGTCAGCGTCTGCCAACCGTCCACGGCCATTCCAATGTTGGCGATGGTGCAGGTGGACCCGATCACATCGCAGGGGCGGAGCTTGTCCTCTTCGGGGACATTGCGCAGGGCCTCCTCGATGGGCTCGGGCCAGAGTGTAGACCGCAGCCACATCCAGCCCGCCAGGAGACTCGACAGATCCAATTCCCGGATCGCAAAGCCCAGGTACTCCCAGGCCAGGCGCCGGTACAGCTCGTTCATGTCGGTCCGTCGCGCCTTGCGTGTGAGGACCCGCATCTCGTTCGCCACTTCGACCAAGGTCTTCTTGTGCGGATCGGCGATGAGCGGTGTCATGACACCCTGCTTGGTGTGGACCGTAAATGCCGGACGGATATCCTCGCACTCGTAGAAGATCCCGCCGTTGCGCCACGGCGTCCATTCGAGCAGGGAGTTCATGACGGGCACGTGGTGCATGACGTGCGCGATGGTCTTCAGATAGAACGCGGACAAATTCTTGTGCACCGCCATCCGCGTCACGTCTTCCGCGGAGTGCTTCACGCCCGAGGCCTTCATCTCCCGGATGACCTTCTCGCCGTATTCGATGACCGGCGTGACATCGAACTCCACGTTGCCCGCAGCATGGGGGATCTTGCGGGCCGCGATGGAAAGGACGTAGGCCACACTCTGACGCTGGAAGGAGAGCCGGCGCACCGAACGCATCTTCACGTTCTTGCGCGCGTAGGCGATGGTGAAATCACGCAACATACTTGGTACTCATCGGTATTGCATTCCCGCCGCGGTGCCCGGAGAGGATCCCATAGGCGCCAGCTCGTATGGGCAGATCTCGGAGAAGACCCGGTCTCCTCCGAGCTGTAAACCCGTGACCTTTGACTGCACCTCGCGGCCCCCGGTTTCAGTCTCGCTCTTCCACCCCGCCAGAGCGGGATTCACCCGCGCAACTTCGCGATTTCGACCGCGCGCCCGGTCCGCGCGGACTGATAGACGGCGGTGACGATTTCCACGCTGTGCTTCGCGCTTTCGATGGTGATGGCCGGCTCCCGCTTCGTGTGGATTGCCTTCACCAGATCTTCGATTAACAGGGTGTGACCGGCGGTGGACAGGGCCAGGGGATTCAGCCCGGCGGAGTCGCACTTGGTCATTTTCGCGGTCATTCCTCTCATCCGCTCCCGATCTTTTGGCGAGCCCATCTCGTAATACTCGAGATGCTCGCCCCGGCGGGAAAAGCTGCCCTTGGTGCCATACATGTACAGATGGAACGGTTGGTCCGGGTTGGCACAGGTGGTCGTATACAGGGTCCCGAGCGCGCCGCTCTCGAACTTCAGAATGGCGACCGCCTGGTCCTCGGCCTCGATGGGGTGGTTGAACACGCCGTAGAATCCGCACACGCTGTGGACCGGACCCGCCAGCCACTGGAGCAGGTCCACACAGTGGATCCCCTGGTTGGAGAGGCTGCCGCCGCCATCGAGTTTCCAGGTGCCGCGCCAGGTCCCGTGCGGGCCCTCGAAGTAGGAATTCAGGCGCATCCATGGCAAATGAATGTGCGCCCCGATGACCTTGCCCATCTTTCCCGCCTGGATGGCCTTGCGGAGCATGATGTTCAGTTTGTCCATGCGGTACTGGTAGACGCAGCCGCACGTCACGCCTGCCTTCTTCACCTCGTCCTGGAGCTTTCGTATGCGCGCCAACGATACGTCCACGGGCTTTTCCATAAGGATATGCTTGCCCGCGCGGGCGGCCTCCACCCCAAAGCGAGTATGGGTCCCGCTTTCGGTGGCAATGCAGATGGCATCGACCTTCTTGTCCTTGACCAATTCCGGCCACGTGGCGTATCCCGGCACCTTGAATGTCTCGACGCCGGCCTTCAACCGTTTCGGGTCGTGGTCGCATACGGCCACGAGATTCGCGCCCTTGGCATTCAGTACCGCCGTACAATGATGCATCCCCATGCCCAGACCCAACACCCCGAAATTCACCGGTCGCGCCATCGTCTCCTCACTTCCTTTCCAGGCGCCACGTCCCCGGCGCCCAAACGCGTCTCCAAATCCACCCCCATAGAATAGGTCAACAATGTCGGAGGTTCAAGGGAGCGCGTGGATGCACGCCGCAACGCGCGCTCCGCAGTATCTGAGCGAAAAGTTCATTCCTGATTCTCAGATTGAGAAGCTCTGATTGAGTCTGGAAATCAGGAAGTCAGGAAAAGAAAGGAACTTGAGAGTGCCGAATTCACCAGCCGCACAACCGCACCAAGTGACCGGAAGACGCGCGTTTTCACCCACTGCTCCGTCTTGGGTGATTTCAGCCCGTTAGGGCGAAAGATAATAGCCCAGCGATTTATCGCTGGGGAGGATGGCCAACAACACAATGAGTCCCTTCAGGGACGACAGAGAATGCGAAGTCCAGGATGTACTCCTCTGTCAGTGGCATTCGATGGGCAAGAATGATAGCGGTCCAGTGAAACAGGATTCCGGGCCGGAACTCCAGCCGCCGTCCTTCTCATGTTGTGTTTGGGCACTGTCCGCTGGCACTATATGCGCGCGTTTGCGTGCGGGCACCAGGTGCCGTGCCCAAGGCCGGAACTACCCATCCCCAGGATGAAAACTGCCGGCGCGACGTAGTGCCGGACCCAGGAATGAGTACATCACCGTGATTGAAGTAACCAATTTTCAGAAGACGTATCGCTCCACGCAGGCGGTCGAAGACCTGACCTTCAATGTCCAGCCCGGGCAAATCCTGGGGCTGGTCGGCCCGAACGGGGCGGGCAAAACATCGACCCTGCGCAGCATCGCGGGCATCATTCCGCCTTCGGGCGGGAGTATCCGCGTGGCGGGCCACGATATCGTGCGGGACGCGATCCCGGCAAAGGCGAAACTGGCCTACGTGCCTGACGACCCGAAGCTGTTCGATACGTTGACCGTGTGGGAACACCTCGAGTTCATGGCCTCGGCCTACCGGGTGCCGAACTGGCAGGCCATCGGCGATGGGTTGCTGCAGCAATTCGAGTTGACGGAAAAGCGTAACACCATGGCTCAGGAGCTTTCGCGCGGCATGCGCCAAAAAGTCGCGATGTCCTGCGCGTACCTGCACAACCCGCAGGCGCTTCTCTTCGATGAACCGCACACGGGCCTCGACCCGCGCGGCATTCGGACCATGCGCGACTCTGTGCTGCAGCGCGCGCAGGCTGGAACAGCGGTCATCGTGAGTTCGCACCTCCTCGAACTCGTGGAAGACATGTGCACCCACCTGCTGATCCTGCACAGGGGAAAGAACATGTTCTTCGGCACGATGGAGGAGGCACAGTCCGCCTTTGGCGACAACGCCACACTTGAGGATGTCTTCTTCCGCATCACGGAAGGCGGCGCTGCCCCTGCCCTGCCGGAAGTGCCGGAATAGTCTGATGGTTCATCCCGCCCTCCTCAAATTGATCGGATTGCGCATGCGCGGGCTGCGACGTCGCATGCTGCGCGGCGTCAAGACGCCCAAGGGTGCCGTGTTCTTCGCGCTTGGCCTGGCAATGTTCACGCTCTGGTTGGGCCCGAGCGTCTTCCAGGCGATGATGAACAAGGGCGCCGACCCCGCGAAGCTCGAGGCGACCATGCCGCTTATGATTCTAGGCATGTGCCTCCTCACGCTGATCACATCGGCGGGGGAACGCGCCATCTACTTCAGCCCCGGCGAGGTGGACTTTCTCTTCTCGGGACCCTTCGGACGCCGGGAGTTGCTGGCGTATAAGGTACTTGGATTGATGATCGGCGTGTTGTTCAGCTCGCTGATCTTCTCGACGATCTTTCTGCCGTATGCGGCATCGTGGGTGGCTGCATTTTTCGGCGTTGCGCTCTCCCTGCTCTTCGTGCAACTGTTCTCCATGGCCCTCTTGCTCACGGGACAATACATGGCCGAACACGCCTACACGCGGGTGCGCAAGGCGGTGCTGCTCGCCATGGGACTGGTGCTGGCCGTGGCGCTCGGTCCCGCCATCGCGATGCGCGGCACCGGGAACATGGGGCAAGCGATTCTCCAGGCCCAGGAGCAGCCCGCAGTGAAGTATGCGCTTATGCCGCTGGCGCCTTTTGCGAAGACCATCGCGGCGCGCACGCTGTTTCCAGACATGCTGCAATGGGCGGCAGTCGCCGCGGCCATCAATGCCGTGCTGTTCCTCTTCATTCTCTGGCTCGACGCGGAGTATCGCGAGGCGGCCATCGGCATCAGCCAGCGCGTGTACAGCCGCATCCAGCGTGCGCAGCGCAGCGGCATGGCGCCCACGGCCATGTCGGCCAAGCGCCGCGTGCCGCAGCTTCCATTCTGGGGAGGCGCGGGGCCCATTGCGTGGCGGCAGCTCACTAATGCGTTGCGCAACGCCAAGAGTCTCATGATGGTTCTACTCCTGGTGGCGTTGGCGATCGGTCTTCCTACGGTCGCAAAAGGCAACTCCAGTCAGGCGATTTGGCCTTTCGCCGTCGCGATGCTGTTGTGGCTGACGGTGTTTCTTTCCATGATGATTCGCTTCGATTTCCGCATGGACATCGAGCAGATGGATTGGCTCAAGATGCTGCCGGTGCGCCCGTGGGCCATGGTGTTGGGGCAGCTTGCCGTGCCTGTGCTGATTTGCTCCCTCCTGCAAGTGGTCCTGGTCGCGGTGACCGCGTCCATCGCAGGGAATCAGGAACGGGTGTTGCTCGCGGTGTTGTTCGCGCCGCCGCTGAATCTCTTGTTGTTCGGCGCGGAGAACGCCCTGTTTCTCGTGTTCCCCTCACGGGTGGTGGCGTTTAGTCCCGGCGACTTTCAGGTCTTCGGAAGGCAATTGCTGCTGATACTCGTCAAGATGCTTCTGCTCACAGCGGCCCTTTTCCTCGCCGGAGGTTTGGGTGCGGTAGTCAATTTCGTGGCCGGTATCGTGCCCGCGGTGGTCGCCGCATGGCTATTGATGGTGGCGATGGCCGTCGCCGTGATTCCCCTCGCCGCCAAAGCCTTCGTGAACTTCGACGTCAGCCTCGACACACCCGCCTGATCGGCGCAGAACATGTAGCGCAGGCGTCTCGCGTACATCTTTCTCGGGGCGATCAAAACCAGCAAGAATGCAGGCGAGACGCCTGCGCTACAAGACGGCTCCGTCATTCGCCGCTCAATTCCCGTGCTCGTTTGACCAATTGCACATAAGCCGGGGCCTCGCGCAAGGCCGCGAGGTCCGTGTCCGTTTCCAACGCCTGCATCAGCGCCTTTCCCCCGGTCCCTTTCGCGACTGCTTTGTCGAGCCACGACAGCGCGGCATCACGGTTTCCGGCAACCGCGCTCACGCAGGCCAAATCATACGGCGGTATCCATGAGTCGGGCCGCAGCTCGCCCGCGCGCGTGAAGAACGTGCGCGCGCCGTCCATATCTCCCGTGCGTTGCGCGCACAGGCCAGATTGCAGCAATGCCGCGAAGTGACCGGGAATCGCCTCGAGCACGCGCTTGTAGGAAGCCAGCGCGCGGGCGTAGTCGCCCTTGATGAAGAAGAGGTCCGCATAGGCCAAGTGCGCGCGTGGAAAGCCAGGATCCACCGCCAGCGCCTGGTCGTACCAGTTCTTGGCGGCGTCCTGCTCGTCGCGCTGCACCGCGATGAATCCCAAATGCACCATCGCCTCGGCGAACTTGGGCGTGATCTCCAGCGCGCGTTTGTACTGCTTCTCAGCACCGTCGTAGGCGCCGGCCCGAAGCTTCAAATAGCCGAGCATGTAGTAGACACGGCTCTGCTGCGGGTCGATTTGGAGCGACTCCTGGTATTCGCGTTCCGCGCCCGAGGTATCGCCTTGACGCATCAGCGCCAGCGCGAGCACGTTGCGCGCGGATACGTGGCGCGGCGAAACCTCAAGGATTTCCCGCAGGAGCTTCGCGGAATCAGCGTAGCGGCCGCTCTGCGCGAGATGCCGTGCGTCCTCCATCTTTGTGTACAACGCGATCCCGTCCTTGGGATCCATACCCTTCACGTCTTCGCGCTCCTGCTCCCCGGCCAGATACCCTAGCGCCTGGAGCATGTCGAGGGTTTCCTGGTCCATCGGATTCTGTTTCGTGGCCGTTGCGAACTTCGCGCTCTCTTCCGCAATGCGGTCCAATTCCGCGTTCATCTTCTCAACGCGCTCCGGCATGTCCGCATGGCGATTGCGCAACTCTTGCGGGTCCGAATGCAGGTCATAGAGTTCCGGTTTCGGCGCGCGAATCAGCTTGTGGCCCTCCATCCGCACACCGTATAGCGGGGCCATGCCGAATCCCAACTCGGAGAGGAGCGACTCCGAATACTGCGGCAGTGCAGGCGCCGGGACCTCGCCGCGCAACGGGGGACCCAAGTCTGCCCCTTGCGTACGATCACCGCCGGATGTGCCGAGCGCCGCGAGCACCGTCGGCATGAGGTCCACGCAACGGACAGGCCCTTCATACACCGCCGCGGCGGGAAGATGTTCCGGCCAGCGGAACAACAGCGGCACGTGCACGGTCGCGTCGTAGATGAAGATCGCGTGTGTCTTCTCGCCGTGCTCGCCCAGGCTCTCGCCATGATCCGCGGTGAGGATCGTCAGCGTGTCATCGTAGACGCCGCGCGCCGTGAGCGCCTCGACGAGGCGTGCGACTCCTTCGTCGGCCTGCGCGATCTCCGCGTCGTACGCGGTGGGGATGAGATGGCGATCCTTCACCTGCGCCTCGTAGGGCTGATGTGGATCAAAGAAGTGGACCCAGATGAAGAACGGATTCCGCTGCTCCTTCGCGGACCACGCATTCAGCCAGCGTACCACGCGCTCAGCCGTCTTGGGCGCGGGACGGTCGCGGATCATGAACAGCTTGGGTTCATCCTCCGCCCAGAGGTCATCATCGTACACATCAAAGCCCTGGCTGAGGTTGTAGCGCCGGTTCAAAACCAGGGCCGATACAAACGCGGCAGTGTCGTAACCCGCTTCTTTCAACCGCTCCGCGAGGGTCACCGCGTCATCGCTGAGCGCGTAGGCGCCGTTGTCGCGCACGCCGTGGGCAGGCGGATACAGCCCCGTCATGATCGATGCGTGGGCGGGCATGGTAATAGGTGCGCTCGTGATGGCGTTCGTGCAGCGGACGCCCTCCGCGGCGATGGCATCCATCGCGGGGGTCCGTGCAAGGCCGTAGCCGTAGCACCCGATGCGATTGGCGCGGCACGTATCCACGGTAATCAGCAGCACATTGGGCCTGGGCTCAGCCGCGCAGCACAGGGTCGCACAGGTAATGACTATCGACCATGGGAAAAAGACTCGACTCAAGTTTCACACTCCTGAGGGCGTGTTGCGCCACGCCCGGTATCCCAATACAATGGCGGCTCGCCCCGCGAAATCCAAGCCGGACGCCGGGGCATCTGCTGCACGGGTGAAGTCTCGAATTCGTCAATGTCGATCGCAAGTGAGGGAAGGCATCATGTCACACGGCGGAAAGCTCGTCGCTCGCGCACTCAAGAATGCGGGGGTGGAGTGCATCTTCACCTTGAGCGGCGGACACATCATGCCCATTTACGATGGCTGTCTGGACGAAGGCATCCGCATCATCGACGTGCGCCACGAGCAGGCGGCCACGCACGCGGCGGACGCATGGTCCCGCGTGAATCCCGGCAAGATCGGGGTCGCCGTAGTCACGGCGGGTCCGGGTGTGACCGATTGTGTCACGGGTGTCGCCAACGCCTGGCGCGCCAATTCGCCCATCTTGTGCATCGGCGGCCAGGGGCCCTTCGTGAACCTGGGCCGCGGCTCGCTGCAAGAGATGGATCACGTCAGTCTCATGAAACCCATCACCAAGTATGCGGCGGCCTGCTACGATACAGAGCGCATTCCCGAGTACATCGAGCGCGCGATTCGCCATGCCGTCAGCGGCATTCCCGGGCCGGCTTTCCTCGAACTGCCGATGGATGTGTTAATGGAGAGCGCCGATGTAGACAAGGCGGTGTATCCGCCGATCTCGACCTCGCCTCCGCTCCTGACGCCGCATCGCGATGACGTGCTGGCGGCGCTTCACATTCTCGAGAAGGCGCAGCGCCCCGTGCTGATGAGCGGCACGAGCGTGAAGTGGTCCAATGCGCAGCCGCAGCTTAATGCATTTCTTGACAAGACCCACATTCCCGCCTACGCAAACGGCATGGGACGCGGCACGGTTCCCCGGGATTCGGCGCATCTCTTCAATCGCACGCGGCGCGAAGCGTTGGAGCAAGCCGACGTGGTGATCCTCGCGGGCGTCGTGCTCGATTTCCGCATGAAGTTTGGCCAGAACATCCCGGCTGGGAGCAAGATCATCCAGCTCGAAATGGACAACCTTACCATCGGCCACAACCGCGCCAGCGACGTGGCCCTCGTCGGCAATCTGGCATGTAGTTTCGACGCCTTGATGGAGACGATGGACCGCGAAGGCATCGCCCTCGATTTCCGCGCGCACGCAGCCGCCCTGCGGGAAAAGGAAGATGCGCAGACGCCGAAGCAAGCGTCAGATGCCGTGCCTATCGAGTCGAGCCGTTTGTGCAGCGAGATTGCGGCGTTTGTGGAACCGTTAGACGACCTCATCATTATCGGCGATGGGGGTGACATCGTGGCCGAGGCGGCCAAGGTCGTGCCCATCCCCAAGAACGGGACCTGGATGGATCCGGGCCCGCTGGGCACACTCGGCGTGGGCATGCCCTTTGCCATCGCCGCGCAGGTGGCGCATCCCGGCAAGCGCGTGCTCATCATCTACGGTGACGGCTCGTTCGGACTGAACGGTTTCGAATACGACACCGCCGTGCGTTTCGGCTTGCCGATCATTGGCATCGTCGGCAACGACGCCGCCTGGGGCCAGATGCTGCGCCCGCAGTTGGCCTTCTACCAGCGGCCCGCGGCGACGCTGCTCCAGCATACGCGATATGACAAAGTAGTCGAGGCACTCGGCGGCCACGGTGAGTTCGTCGAGCAGCCGCACGACATCCGCCCCGCGCTTGAGCGCGCCTTCGCCTCCGGCAAACCCGCGTGCGTAAACGTAATCATGAAACAGGACCACGCCTACCGCGGCGGCGCATACATCTGAGGGGACTAAGTGCCTTTCGATAGATGACGATAGGCAATGCCTTCCCTATCTGAGATCTCAGATTTGAGATCTTACATATGAAGACACCGGCGCGGGCGATAAGAAAGGCCGCGCCTCAAGCGCGGCCCTGAGCACTCAATGACTGTGCGCGATGCACTACTTGGCAGTTGAGGAACCTGCCGACCCGGCGGCTTGCCGCGCGCCCAGTTCACGGTCCATCAGGAAGAGTCCTTCCGGCGACTCGCCGATCATGCTCAGACGCTTCACGATGTCGTCCGCCACGGCCTCTTCTTCCACCTGCTCCGTCACAAACCACTGCAGGAAGGTGGTTGTCGCGTGGTGGGACTCGCCCTGGGCGAGGTCTACCAGCTTGTAGATGGCCTTGGTCACCTTGCGCTCGTGGTCCAGCGCCGTCTTGAACGCCGCCGAGGGCGACTTATAGTCGTCCGCGGGCTTGTCGATCGCGTCCAGCACCACACGCCCGCCAACGTCATTGATGTACGCGTAGAACTTCTGGGCGTGCGCCATTTCCTCGCCGGTTTGGATCTTCATCCAACTGGCGAAGCCTTTCAGGTTCTTGCTGTCGAAATAGGCCGCCATCGCCGCATAGACGTAGGCGGAGTACAACTCCAGATTGAGATGCTTGTTGAGGGCTTTTTCGAGGCTACTGCTTATCATGCTCTCGTCCTTTCGCATCGGGCCGCGTCTCGCGCGGCACACCATTTCATCAGGGCCCTTATCCCCTAAACGTACGGCACTCCGCCAAATGTTCCTGCTTTCGGGAACAGAAGCACAACAGGCCGAACGCATCGCGCCCGGCCTGTCGCAACATTTTGGTAAGCCGGACTACGCCGGAATGAACTTGCCCTTCGTCAGGAACGCGAAGAACTGCTGGAGCACGGAAAGCTCCGGGCCGATCACCGCGCTCTTGGGCGCCTGGGACACATACCGTACATGTTTCTTCATTGGGGGGCCTCCTTGTGTACGAACGCCTAGACGCTACCACACCGTCCGCTGGACGTTCAACGCGTCCATGCTTCGTCCCCCGGTCAGGGCAATCGCATTAAAAGTCACACCTGCATGAGGAGTTCCTCGAGGTAGTCATTGTTCCATGCGGCTTGCTTTCGTTTTCCCTTTACCCCGCGTTTGCTGGTTTTGTTCCTCCGGACGGTGTTG
>JADLGB010000316.1 GCA_020849535.1 Candidatus Hydrogenedentota bacterium | reverse complement strand
GTTCGTACCGGGTGCGCGAGGCGTCAGTAAGGTGACGTTGGCCTTTGATATCAGTGTTTTGCAGGCTGTTCGCCCAAGCGCGGATCTGCCGCGAACAACTCTCGGAAAGCGATTTGAGATCTGAGATTTGAGATCTCAAATGCGCGGTCTCCGGACTCCGCTCCACGAAATGCAGCATCG
The DNA here is from genome assembly GCA_020849535.1 of Candidatus Hydrogenedentota bacterium. Taxonomy (GTDB): domain Bacteria; phylum Hydrogenedentota; class Hydrogenedentia; order Hydrogenedentales; family SLHB01; genus JAHDWY01. The sequence continues at coordinate 13,454 of JADLGB010000316.1, read as the reverse complement.
AACGCACTTCCCCCGCCGATCCCCGCGCAATGTACAGAAACGCAATCAACTCCGCCGTGGAGCCTCGCTCGAACCCCTCCGCGATGTTGTTGGATACCGACAGCCCCGCCCGCCGCAACTGACTGCGGAGATCGCCCGCTTGCGCAAAGAACCGGTCCCGCGTAAGGGCATACACCCGCAACGCCAATTTGACAGACGCCTTCCAGATGGGCAGATCCTCAAACCGCTCGTACTTCATGAGGTAGATCCCTAGGATACTTACGCTACCGCGAGCACCCACAGGGTGTCAAGTGCCATTTGGCGGCGCGCCCTTGTGGGACGCCCGCAGGCTCGCGCTATCGGGTCACCTGAGACGGACAAGGCCCAGCGCGTCCCAGGGTGGGCTGGTCGTATATATCTGGATGTACGTGTGTTGTGGACGGCTCCGAGAGGGTTCTCCATCCTGAGATCTGAAATCTGAGATCTGAAATTTGAGATCTCAGATCTGAATTGCCCGATAGGGCCACCAAGCCTCCTCGCCTGCCCATTCCGAAATCTGAGATCTCAGATTTGAGATACCGGAAAGGAATCTCCAAGCCTCCTCGCCTGCACTTTCTGAGATCTGAGATCTCAAATCTCCGATGGACAGTTACCTACCCGGCCCGCAAACGGCAGCCGCATCTGCGCGTACCTCCTGTCCCTGCCGGTCCGTGTTCGTCCGTGTCCCGCTCTTTGCGCTGCGATCACCGGAAGTGCTATCATTTCACGGATTTGCCTGCCTGGTTTCAGCCTGCTTCCCCGTGCGAGCACCGCGGACGAGCGGCCTGTTTGCGTAGGGACCGCTCCGGGCAACCGGGCGACCGCAGTGCGGGAGTTACCAGTGTCGCAAGAGCGTTCGGAAGCCATTGTGATTCGCGCAGTCGACTTCAGCGAGACGAGCCGGATCGTGACGTTCCTCTGTCCCGGACGCGGCAAGCTGGCTTGCATGGCCCAGGGCGTACGGCGGCCGAAGAGTCCGTTGGCCGGCCTCCTGGACACGTTCAACCGGCTGGAAATCGTGTACTACTGGAAGGACGGCCGCGGCGTACAGAAACTCGGCGAGGCGACGTTGCTCGATGGATTCAGCGCGCTCAAGTCGGACCTCGAGAAGTGCACCTATGCGGCGTTCCCACTGGAGCAGGCGTACAAGACGGCGCAGGAAAACGAGCCTTCCGAGGCGCTCTACGGCACGCTGTTGTCGGGACTCGACGGCATGCGCGCGTGGGACGGGCCGGCCCGGGTCCACGCGATGTGGCAGGTCCTGCGTTTGTTGTCCGCCGCCGGGTTTGAACCGGACCTGAACGGCGGTGAGGAGGCGAAGAAAAGCTACGGCTTTTCGTTCGAGTCGGGTGTGACGCAGCCGGGCATGCGCGCGGATCGTAGCCTCAGCGCCGAGGATCTTGGTATTCTTAGGACTTTGGCCGGAAGCCGGAACGCATGCCCCCGCGTGCGGGATTCGGTCCCGGCGTTTCAGGTGTTGTCGGGCTATGTGTCGCGGCAACTGGAGAGCGAGTTTCGCAGTCTCAGGGTGATAAACCAACTGTTTGGATAACCCGTCTAAGCGTAAAACGCGCGCAAGCGCATGAAGTGAACACATAAGCGCATGGCAACGCCGGCCTCCCACATTCGCAACTTCTGCATCATCGCCCACGTGGACCATGGGAAATCGACCCTCGCGGATCGTTTCCTGCAAGTGACCGGGGCGGTCGAGGAACGCAAGCTCAAGGAGCAGACGCTCGATACCATGGACATCGAGCGCGAGCGCGGCATCACGATCAAGTCCGTGGCGGTCCGCATGAACTACACCGCGCAGAACGGCGAACGCTACGTGCTGAACCTCATCGACACGCCGGGCCACGTGGACTTCTCGTACGAGGTGTCGCGCAGCCTGGCCGCATGCGAAGGCGCCCTGCTCCTGGTGGATGCCGCGCAGGGGGTCGAGGCGCAGACGCTGGCAAACGCGTATAAGGCCATCGAACAAAACCTCGAGATCATCCCCGTCATCAACAAGATCGATCTACCGAATTCGGACATCGACTCCGTTCGCAGGCAGATCGAGGATGTGGTGGGGCTGGACGCGAGCGAGGCGATCCTCGCGAGCGGCAAGGAAGGCACCGGCGCCATCGAAGCGCTCGAAGCGGTGATTCGTAAAGTTCCGCCACCCTCCGGCAACCGCGAAACGCCGCTGCGCGCGCTCATCTTTGACGCGAAGTACGACGCCTACCGCGGGGTCATCATCTACATCCGCGTGAAGGAAGGACGCATCGTCCGCGGATCGAAGGTCATGATGATGTCGAACGGCCTCAAGTACGAGGTGGCCGAGCTTGGCACCTTCCGCCCGGAGATCACGCCCTCCGATTCGCTCGAAGCGGGCGAGGTCGGCTACCTCATCTGCAACATCAAGACGCTGCAGAGCACCAAGATCGGCGACACCGTCACCGACGCGAACCGCCCCGCGGCTGAAGCGCTGCATGGATACAAAGAGCCGCAGTCGGTGGTGTTCTGTGGGCTGTATCCCGCCGTGGCCAACGATTTCCAGGAGCTGCGCGACGCGCTCGAACGCTTGCAGTTGAATGACGCGTCGTTCACATTCCAGGCCGACACCTCGGATGCGCTCGGCTTCGGGTTTCGCCTGGGGTTCTTGGGCCTCTTGCACATGGAGATCATCCAGGAACGGCTCGAGCGCGAATTCAACCTCACGCTCGTAACGACCGTTCCCAACGTGGCCTACCAAATCACCAAGAAAGACGGCTCGCAGTTCACCATCGAGAACGCATCCAAGATGCCGCCGCCCGGTGATATCGAAGTGATCGAGGAACCCTACATCGAAGCGGAGATCATCTGCCCCACCGAGTACCTCAGCGGCGTGATCGATCTGTGCAAGAAGAAACGCGGCATCCACGTGCGCGTGGACTATCTCGACGCGAAGCGTTGCATCGCGATCTACCAGATGCCGCTCGCGGAGATCGTGCTCGATTTCTACGATAAACTGAAGACGCTATCGCGCGGGTACGGCTCGCTCGAGTATCACCTCATCGGGTTCCGGCCGGGCGACCTCGTGAAACTCGACATCCTCTTGAACACCGAACCCGTGGACGCGCTCTCGTCGATCGTGCATCGCGACCGCGCGGAATGGATGGGCCGCCAGCTTGCATCCAAGCTGCGCACGCTGATCCCGCGCCAGCAATTCGAGGTGGCGATCCAGGCGGCCATCGGCAGCCGCATCCTCGTGCGTGAGACCGTCAAAGCGGTGCGCAAGAATGTGACCGCGAAGTGCTACGGCGGCGACATCACGCGCAAGCGCAAACTGCTCGAGAAGCAGAAGGAGGGCAAGCGCCGCATGAAACAGGTAGGCAGTGTCGAAGTCCCGCAGGAAGCGTTCATGGCGCTGCTGCGCGTCGGCGAAGATGCGGACAAGTAACATGAGAATTCAGCAACACCCCGCGCCTGCATCCAGCGGCATCCTACACGGAATCGCCGCTCTCATCCAATCGATCACGGGGCCCTGGACGAGGGAGAACCTCTTCAGTTGGGTCAAGTTGATCGTGTTGGTCCTCACCGTGTGGTGGATTGGCATTCAGCCGTTCCGCATTCCCTCCGGCAGCATGGAGCCTACCTTGCACGGCGACCCTGGCTTTTTCGTCGGCGATCGCGTCTTCGTGAACAAGTGGATCTACGGGCCGCGCGTCCCCTTCACCAACACGCGCCTCTTCCGTCTCGGCGAACCCAAGCGCTGGGACATCGTCGTGTTTCGATCCGTGGAACCCGAGGACCCGCGCAAAATCCTCATCAAGCGCGTCGTGGGATTGCCGGGCGAACGCATTCACGTCAAGAGCGGCACGCTCTATGTGAACGGCGAGCCGCAGAAACTTCCTGAGTCCATGCCGGATGTCTACTACGTCGGCGAGGAACCGCCGATCGAACAGACGATTCAAGCGATCCTCGCGGAGAAGCCTTCCGACCCGCAGGCCGCCATACGTCAGGCGCAGGAGATATACAACCGTTCGATGCAGATGCGCGTGCGCGGTCTGTTGAAGTACGGCGTGATGGAAGATGATGAATACGCGCTGATCCCGCCCGACCACTATCTGATGATGGGGGACAACAGCGCGAACAGCCAGGACGGCCGCTACTTCGGTTTCGTGCCGCACGATCATCTCTTGGGCCGGGCCTTCTGCATCTGGTGGCCGTTCGGCCATTGGCGCGATTTGAGCGGATTCACGGACACGGCGGTCGGCCTCCTGCTGCTGATTGGCATTCCCGGCGTGCTGATCGGATACGAAGTGTGCCGCGCCTTCTTCTTCCTGCCGTGGCGCGTGCGCGGCAGCGCGCTGGCGAGCCACGTGCGCAGCGGCGAGCACGTGCTCATCAATCGTGCCGTGTTCGGCGTTCGGCTGCCCGTCGTGCCCATTCGCGTCTACCCGGGACGCGCGCCCCTCCGCGGCGAAGCGATCGCCTATACCGTCGCGCCGGACGGCGCCTCGCAGCAGGAACTGGTGTTCGGCCGCGTCGTAGGACTCCCGGGCGACAAGGTCGGTACGGAGAACGGCGTCATCACCGTGAACGGCGATGCCATCGGATTCGCAGTGGTTCGCAATGGAAGAGAATCGAGCGACAAGAACAAATTGTTCTCCAAGAAAGGCGCGGCCATTCCCGAAGGAAACTATTTGATCCTCGCCAGCGACGAAAGCACCTCGCCCGACAGCAGGACCCTGGGCTGGATTCCGCGCGAGGCGATGGTGGGTACTGTCTCGGCAATCTGGTGGCCTCCGGCCCGTGTGCGGCGGGTGGGTCCGTGACCGGGATCTACATCCACGTCCCGTTCTGCCGGACCATTTGCCCCTACTGCGATTTTGTGAAGCGCCCGATCAAGGGCGCTGCGCCCGATGCGTTCATTCACGCCTTGACGCGCGAGATCGAAGCGTATGACGGCGATCTCGACGCGGAGACGATCTTCTTCGGCGGTGGAACACCATCGTTGATCGCACCCGAATCGTTGGCAACGATCCTTGACGTGCTTCACCGGAAGTTCCGCATCGCATCTGATGTCGAATTGACCCTCGAAGCGAACCCAGATGACATCACGCAAGACCTTCTTGACCACTGGAAGGCGCTGGGCGTGAATCGCGTGAGCCTCGGCGTGCAGAGCTTTGACGACGAAGTGCTGCGTTACCTGGGCCGCCGTCACGATGCGGACGGCGCGCGCCGTGCTTGCGGCCTTGTGGCCGCGTCATTCCTGAACTGGAACATGGACCTGATGTTTGGCCCGCATCCGGTGTCCGCCTATCCCGCCACGCTTGCCGAGTGCGCATCCTTCGCGCCGCCTCACGTGTCCTCATACGGACTCACGTACGAAGCGGGCACCCCGTTTGGCAAGCGCAGCCACGAGGCCATCGATGAGGACAGCTACCTGCGTTTGTACGCGCTCACGGCCGAATCGCTGCGCGGGCTGGATCGCTACGAAGTCTCCAACTACGCGCGCTCAGGCTTTGAGTGCAGACACAATCTCCGGTATTGGCACAACGACACGTATGCGGGGTTTGGACCCGCGGCCTATTCGTTTCTCGACGGCATCCGTGCGCGCAATCACGTCAAGCTGGAAAAGTATCTGGCAGACCCCGGGGGAAAGTGCGAAGCGTTGAACCTCACACGGCGCGAGATCCAAATCGAGACCGTCATCCAATACCTGAGACTGCGAGAGGGGCTATCCACAATCGAATATGAGAAGCGGTTTGACTCGTCGCTACGTTCCGACTTCGGAGATGTGCTGCGTGCACTGGTGAGCCGCGGTCTGCTGGAAGAAACGGTCGAGGGATTCCGCCCCACCGCCGCGGGCTTTGAATTGAACAACGAGATCGGCCTCGCCCTGGTGGACGCACCAGTGCGCTGATCGACGCTTCCTACGCCCGCTTCTCGAGAACGGCCATTGTCATGCGGCTCACGCATACAGGCCGATCCTGCTCGTCGCGAATCCGGACCTCCCACACGTGCGTGCTGCGGCCCAGGTGGATCGGCGTCGCGACGCCGGTCACGATGCCTTCGCGCATGGCCCTGAGATGGTTCGCGTTGATTTCGACCCCGACGCAATAGAAGCGGTCCGGGTCCAGGCACAGCCAGGAGGCGAGGCTGCCCAGGGTTTCCGCGAGCGCGACGTTGGCCCCGCCGTGGAGAATGCGGAAGGGTTGGACGGTCCGATCGTCCACCGGCATGGTGCCCTCGAGGGAGTCCTCACCAATGGCCGTGAACCTGATGCCCAACACGTCGAGCATGGTGTTCGCCCGCATGGCGTTCATCTCGTCCACGGACATACTATCGCGAAACCAGATCGCCATTGTTCCTCCAGTCGTTGGGAGCCGCAGGAAAGGGGATACCGCGCATTGCGCGACCCATCATTTCGGAAGGAAGTAGAGCTGGCCGCCGACGCTCAGGCCAACGCCCCGCAATTCCACATCGACCAACCGTGCGTTGGTATTGCTGATGTATTCGCCCAAGTAGACCTTCTCGTAATTAATGAGCGCGGAAGGCCGCGGCTGGCGTTTAGTGGGCAACCCTACGATATTCACCTGCATGGGAGGCAATCCGAGCCGTACCCGCTCGGACTCCGACAGAATGGGCAAGACGTTGAGATCGAGGTCTCCAAATGCCGGGTCCGGTTTGTCGGCGACAGGTCTCTCCGGTTTCACGGGTGCTGGCGCGGCCGTCTGCACGGATGCCTCCGGCGCGGGCCGCGGCGCTGGCGGTTTCTCGCGTTGCACGCGCGGCGCCGGTTCTTCGACGGGATCGGGCTTCGCCACCGCGGGCGCTTGAGCCGCCGCCATGAGTATCTCTTCCTCGGGATCAGTCGTGGGCCGATCCAGTTGAGGTGCTTCAGCGGAAGGCGCTGGCGCAGATTCGGCCACCTCCGGCACCGGAGGCGCGGGCTCCGTCTCAACGACCGCGGCCGCATCTGACACTGGGGCCGGGGGCACAGATTCCGCCGGAACCGGAGTGACCGGCGCCACCTGAATCACGGAAGGTGCGGCGGTGTTCGTTGGCGGCGTCTGCGCGACCTGCGTCGTGGTCGCTGGCGGCACGGGGGCCGCATTGACGATCAGCAGCGCCGTGATCACCGACACGCACACCAGCGCCACGGCAAACACCAGTACGCCTCCCACAAGCACCATCGAACTCACCTGGATTGTTCCACGCCCCGCCCCGCGCTTGCGATGAAACAGATCGCGCTCCGCGGCCAAGGTCCCGATCTCGAGCTGATCGGATTGCTCCTTCTCCTGCTTGTCTTGCTCAAGCTTCTTGAGGGCATCCAGGATCGAACTCATGGCTTCTTGTTCTCCGGGGTAACCGTGGGCGGCGTACTCGGGACAAGCGGCATCGTGCCCGTCGCTGGCGGAGCCGCGGGCGGTTTCGCGTTGGGTGCGGCGGGCGCGGCCGCATTCGCTTTCGGCGCGGCGGGCGTCTCCTTGGGCTTGTCTGCCGGCTCGCCTTCGCTCGGAGTCGCGGGCGCGTCCGCATTCGCCTTCGGCACGGCGGGCGTCTCCTTGGGCTTGTCTGCCGGCTCGCCTTCGCCAGGAGGCGTGGCCGCCGGGGGAGTTTCGGGCGCCGGAGCCGTTTCGGGCTTCGGCTGGTCCAGTTCCTCCGCTGTCACGGCGGGCGTGTCACCTAAAGCCGCGAAGGGATCCACTGGTCCTTCTGGAACCGGAGGAGCAGGGGGCATCGCTGTCGCGTCCGCAGGAGGCGCGCCCCCCGCTTGCGGCTCCGTGGCGGGCGCCGCAGCGCCAGAATCGGACGGATTAGACGGATCGGTCGAATCGGTCTGAGCTGGCGCATCCGCCTGCGCGGCTGCTGGCTGCTCCGAAGAGGGCGCCGCGGGCTGTTCCGGCGCGGCCGCGGGCTGCTCCGAAGGGGGCGCCGCGGGCTGTTCCGGCGCGGCCGCGGCTGGCGTTTCCGGCTCCTCTGGCGAAGGTTCCGGCGCGGGCGGACTCTCCTTCTTCGCGACCGTTTCCGGCTTCTTTTCGACGCGCGGCTCTTCGTCATTGCCACCCAGCACCAAGGGAGGCATCGGGCGAAGCGCGGGCGTGGAGAACCCCGGCAGCCAGCTATACAGCACCATTCGTGTCTGAGGGCCCAACACACCATCCGCCTTGAGGCCGGCCTCTTGCTGGAGCTTTCTCACCGCCTCCGCGGTCGCGGCATCGTACTGTCCGTCGGGCTTCTTCTTGAGGCGGCCCAAGGCCCGCAACTGCGCCTGGAGCACGCGCACCTCATCCCCGGTTGACGACACGCGCAGTGGCGCCGCGCTGGGGTTGGGGTCGCGCCAGAAGACCAGCGCTTCATTCCGATAGCACGCGCGGAACGCGTCCTTGGGGATCAAAACAGTCTCGGCGGATAGGCCAGAGGTGATTCGGTACTCATCGAACTCAATCCGGACCACCGCCGACCAGATGTCCTGGTGATCGCCGTGAAGCCGCACCATCGCCGGCAGGTTGATGGTTTCCAACTGTTCCATCGTGAGGGGCATCTGCTCGCAGATCATGCGGCTCGCTTTCGCGAATGCGGCGATGCTTTCCACCGAATCATCCGCGGGATAGTCTGTCAGCAGCGCCAAGTTCCAGGCGCGCAGGATACCCACCGCCGCGCCATTCCGGCTCTCCGCCGGATCTTGCCGGTCGATGAGACCCGCAAGCGTCGGCGGAAAGTCGCTGGCGGGAGTTGGCGCTTCCACTTTAACGGGAGTGGCCGCGGCCGGCACCATGTCTTCGTCCGCGCCATGGGGTGCTGTCTCGCCGGACGCGGCCGGATCCAGCGCCGGCGTGGACTTGCTGAATGGATTCCATTTCTCCCAAATGGACGCCGCACTCGCGACAGGACTCTCCGCGCCGTCGACCGCGCGTCCCTGCACATAATCGATCCCGAACTTGCCCGCCACCGCGATCAACGCGACGGTGGCCAGAAATGTCGGCCCCGGAATCAGCCGTCTCAGGAACGGTTTCCTTGCCGGTTTGGGGGCTTCGCCGCAAATCTCTTTCCACGCCTTGCGCACGGTCTTCGCGGAAATGTCTCGCGTCTCTTGCGTATACCCGATGAGCAGCGCGCGATCGCAGATGGCGTTGATCACCCGGGGCGTGCCTTTGGAGAACTTGTAGACGAGCCGCACCGCCGACGGCGAGAAGTGGACACGGCGCCTTCCCCCGGCCACGCGAAGCCGGTAAGCGATGTACTGAAGCGTCTCCGCCGCGTCGAGCGGGTGGAGATGGTAGCGCGCGGTGATGCGCTGGTTGAGCTGCCGCAGCTCTTCCAGCGAAAGATGCTGCATCAGTTCCGGCTGACCGATCAGTACGATTTGCAAGAGCTTCGTGGTCTCGGTCTCCAGATTCGACAAGAGGCGAATCTGTTCCAACACGCCTGGCGTCAGGTTCTGCGCTTCATCGATGACCAGCACGCAGTTCTTGCCTTGGGCGTTCCGGTCAAGCAGGTACGCATTCAGTTCATCGATGAGCCCACGGACGGATGCCGCTTGGGACCGGATTCCGAACTCCTCGTTGATCTTGCTGAGGAGTTCTTCGGGCGACATGTACGGGTTGAATATGAAGGCGACTTCCGTCTCTTCGTCGAGTTGATTGAGAAGGGTTCGGCAAATGGTCGTCTTGCCGGTGCCGATTTCGCCCGTGACCATGACAAAACCGCTGCGGTTCTTGATACCGAACAGCAGGTGCGCGAACGCTTCCTTGTGCTTCTCGCTGAGGTAGAGGAATTTCGGGTCCGGCGTCAGGTTGAAAGGCTTCTCACGCAGACCGTAAAACGCTTCGTACATGCTTCCCTCGCAGGCCAGGCGGAGCGACGCGCCTCACGCTCCTAATCCCTTAAACCGCAAGGATATCAAGTAGACAAAAGGCTGTCAACGAAACACCGCCCCTCCACACGCGCTGCCTGCGCCGACCGCCCCCCTCTGTGTCCGTGTTCGTCCGTGTCTGTCCGTGCCCGTCCGTGTTCCCTTCCCCGCCGAAGGATCGCCATCCCTCGCGGCAATATAATGGGTGAAACACCGGCAAGGGACCACCCGGATGGACATGGAGCACCGGACCTGGGAAGAACAAGGCCTGCGCGCCGCCGTGATCGCGGGCGACGAGGCCGCGTGGCGCGCTCTTTACGAGACCTACTTCGACTCCCTGTTCCGTTACGTGCACGTCCGTGCCGGGCGCGACTCCCAGCGCACGGAAGAGGTGGTCCAGGAATGTTGGATGACCGCAGTCCGCCGCATCCGTTCCTTCGATCCGGCTCGTGGCGATTTCGGGTGCTGGCTCCGCGGCATCGCCGACCGGGTTCTGCTCGGGCAGACCCGGCGCTGGGCGAGGCGCTTGCGCCTGGCCCAGTCCGCCCCGGGTGAACCCAGCCGTGTGGCGCCCGCCGAGCGGCTGGACCTTGTGGACCGCGTGGCATGGGTGCTCACCTCGCTTCCACATTCCTATGAGAAAGTGCTGCGCGCGAAGTACGAGCGTCAACAGGGCGTGGCCGAGATCGCCCAGGAGTGGGGCCGCAGTAACAAGTCGGTTGAATCGCTGCTGAGCCGTGCGCGCTCGGCGTTTCGTGATGCGTGGGCAGGAATGGAAAAGAACGACGGAATCATCCAATAAGGGACAATGGCCATGGACACCCAACCGGACCGCGATGAAGGACTTCTGGACAGTCTGGAACTGCCCCGCGAAGCCTGGCAATCGCCGGAGATACCGGCAGGACTGAAGGGAGCGCTGCTTGCCCGCACCACAGCCGGAGTGCGGTCGCGGACCCGGAGGCGTCGCGCCATCTTCGTAGGTGGAATGGTGGCCGCCTATGCCGCCGGACTTGCGACGGCGCTCTCGCTGGCAGGTCGCGCTCCTGAACTGCCAGGGGAAACCCTGATCACTTCCGTCGAGCCGCAGGAGCCCGCGCCTCCGGCAGTAGAACCACCTTCGGACGAAGTCACGCCCGCGCTCCTGGGCGATCCCGAGGGCTTCACGCTACTGCTGGTCAAGTCCCCGGTCGAGAAGCAGGCAAAGCTGCTTAAATCAGCGGGCGACAAGTACTTAAATGACTATGGCGATGTTCAGCTCGCGCTGAATTGTTACCGCCGCCTGTTAGCGCTGCAGGGGGCGGAAAGTGAAGAAACCGCAGATTCCGGCGACACGTGGCTGCTCCGCTCCCTAAAGCAGGCGCGTGTCCTGGATTCGGACGAGAACCAGGAGGAATCCAATGCACAAGAGACTCTGTAGAACGGCTGCCGCGGGTGCACTTGCCCTTTGCTGGGGCACGGCTTGGTCCCAAGATCCGCCTCCGCCGGCGCCACCCACCGGGACGGCAATTGCCGCACCAAGGGTCGAAGTGGTGCAAAGTGCCCCCGACTCCGAGGGCAAGACTCAACGCTACGCCGTGGTTTCCACGCCGATTAATGACTTTGGCGAGGCCATCGACGTGTCGCAGGAGAGCAGCCCCGAAGTCGCTATCGCCGAAGCCCAGCTCCGCGAAGCCGAGGCGCGTTTGCGCCAGGCGCGCATGGAAGCGGCACAGAGAGCCGTTCAGGCCACACACATCCGCAAGCTGGTGGATATCGCGCGCAAGAATGCGGAAGAAGTCGAAGCCAGTGCCCAGGCCGGGGTGGCCAGCCACCGGGATCTCCTCGAAGCCCAACAGCGCCTCGCAGAGGCTGAAGCCAACCTTGCGACGCAGGAGGCCGAACTGAAAGTGTTGGGAAACGCTCCGCGCCTTGAACGCAGCGGCGGCCTCAGGACGTTGGAAGCGCAGATTCCAGTCCCACGTCCCGAGTTGAACAAGGAGGCGAAAACCGAGACGGAGATGGCGCTCGAGGCGCCGATGAGCGCGGAGTTCGACCAAGAGACCCTAAGCAATGTCTTTGGGTTCATCAGTGACTATCTGGATGTGAACATCGTAATCGATGTCGGACTCCAAGTTGCGGAAAAGAAGGTGAGCATCAAGGTTGAGAACGTTCCGCTCCGTGACGGATTGCTCGCCCTCGCGGATGTCTATGGAGACCTGTGCTTCATCGTCCGCGACTACGGAATCTTCGCCACCACTCCGGAACGCGCCGCGACTATCAACGCCCCTTCCATTCCTGCCGGGATCCCGCTATACGTTTCCGCTTCCTCCGAAATGGGAAGGCGTGGCGCCGGTGTGTTCAAGGCCTTCAGATTTGGCGCTGGAATGGGTGAAGGAATACCCACTGAGACCGGAGGGCCGGCTCTGGAGGCGATACCCGCACTGCCTCCCGTGCCTGCGGTGCCCGGCATCCCGGCGCTCCCGCCCAGCAGCGGCGGCTATGGACACCCTGTGCCCCCACCCGCGCCGGAGGCGGCGCCAAAGACGTTCGAAAAAGCCCCAATCGCAGAATCGGCCCCACCCGCTCGTTGAGACGTGATGAAGTTCCGCCCACGCACGGCCGCCGGCCATGCGCGGGCGGGAAAAGAAAAGCGGGCTCTCCAACGCAAATCGCGTGGGAGAGCCCGTTGTGCTTCATTCACCAACCCGCATGTCTCACCACCTCATTCGGAGTCACGCCCGTTCGGATTTCACATGCAACTTTAGCTCACTCAGATATGCAAAGTGCTTGATGTTCCTGGTGAGTAACGCAGCGTCATGATGCATCGCCGTGGCGGCAATGAATGCATCCGGTATGAGAAGGCCGTGCGACAAGCGGTACTCCTCCAACAGACCGGCTGCTGATTCCGAAACCGCTTCGTTCACGGGGATGACCTCGAAACGTCGCAGAAGGCGCCCGACCTCTCCAAGTTCATCTCTGTTTCGGCATCCAGAAACGAGTTCCATTCTCGTTACAATGCTGGTCGCCAGGGAGTCAGTGGAGGAGATATGGTCCAGAGTTTCGGCGGCGTCACTCCGCCCCCTCAGGATGTCGACAAGAACATCGGTGTCCACAAGTACCATTGCAGTCCGATTTCAGCTTGGCCATTCGTTTTCGCGTAACTTCCGCACCCAACTGATCCCGTCCGTCATCTCAGTACGATTGCGCCAGATTCCAAAGAAAGTCTCCTGTGAGAACGAGACGCCGTTTTGTGTCGCTGGAACGGAATCTCTCGCGGGCACGGATTCCAGGCTGGACACGAACTCAACGACTTTCTGCTGTTCCTCTTGCGGCAAAAGCCTAATCTTCTCAATAGCCTGTTGAAGATTCATGCTACGTCTTCCATGGATATGACCAGAAAGTTCAAACCCTTCAGATTCATCGTATCACATCTTGTTCCGGGGCGGGAACCACTCCCGCGAGCACGCGAAAAGCGAAGCGGCCCGTCGACGCTTTCGCATCGACGGGCCGCTCAAGATAAAGCCGGCAACGTCCTACTCTCCCACCCAGTTACCCGGGCAGTACCATGGGCGCTGGTGGTCTTAACTACCGTGTTCGGAATGGGAACGGGTGTGGCCCCACCGCCAAAGTC
>JADLGB010000315.1 GCA_020849535.1 Candidatus Hydrogenedentota bacterium | reverse complement strand
TTGGCCCGACGAGTACTTCCTCTGGTTACTGCGACCCCACGCACGGTTTTCAGGGCGTCCAGAACCCAGCGGGCTCCGCTGAGAACGTTTCAGGAATCCCTGTAGCGCCCGGCTTCCACGCCGGGCGTCTTCGCCCTCACCCGTTCAGCGCCTTCATCATTTCTTCGGGATAGCGGAGTCCGCTGGCGACGCCCTTGGGCGCGATCTCGTCAATCCGTTTCAATTCCGCGGCGGTGAGTGTCACGTCTGCGGCGGCGGCGTTTTGCTCCAGGTACGCGCGCCGTTTCGTGCCGGGGATGGGGATGATGTCCTCGCCTTGCGCCATGACCCACGCCAGCGCCAACTGGCCTGCTGTGCACCCCTTCTCGCGCGCCAACTCCTCCACGTGCCGCACGAGGTCCAGGTTCCGTCCAAAATTCTCGCCTTGGAACCTCGGGGCGTAGCGCCGGTAATCATCCTGCGCGAGGTCCTCGTAACGCTTGATTTGCCCGGTCAGGAAACCGCGCCCGAGCGGACTGTACGCGACAAACGCTATCCCCAGCTCACGCACCGTCGCCAGGATTTCATCCTCGGGCTCCCGGCTCCACAGCGAGTACTCGGTCTGCAGCGCCGCGATCGAATGCACCGCATGCGCGCGGCGAATCGTGGCCGGGGACGCCTCGGAAAGCCCGAGCAACCGCACCTTGCCCGCCTGAACGAGCCCGGCCATCGCCCCAACGGTGTCCTCAATCGGCGTGTTCGGGTCGACGCGGTGCTGATAATACAAATCGATCGTGTCCACGCCCAGCCGCTTCAGGCTTGCGTCGCAAGCCTTCCGCACATACTCAGGACTGCCGTCGACTCCCCGGAACTGTGCATCGGATGAACGCACCACGCCGAACTTCGTCGCAAGCACCACCTGGTCGCGCTTGCCGCGCAGGGCCTTGCCCACCAGCTCCTCGTTGGCGCCTATTCCGTACATGTCCGCCGTGTCGAGGAAGTTGATGCCCAGTTCCAGGGCGCGATGTATTGTCGCGGTGGACTCCGCATCATTGCGCGGCCCGTAGAACTCCGACATGCCCATGCATCCCAGACCCATGGCGGAAACCATGGGTCCCTTCATTCCCAAGCGGCGCTGTTTCATTGGCCATTTCCTTGTGTTGTGGTAGCATCATGCGGACACGCGCCGGGGGCAGGGAAAGTCAAGGCGCGGAAGTCCGCGTGCATCATTTGGACACTGTAGGGAATGTGGACCCGCAAAGCAAGACGCGAAGGGGTAGCGAATTCCCCGCGGGAGGATATGTCAAGTTATTACCGCGCGTGTCGGCGCTATTCTCTCGGGCGGGCATGCAAACGACGACTCACATACCATATTGGTGCGTATCGTTTCTGTCAATAATTGTCAGCTAAATAGGTATCGTTTTCGCGAAACGACTATGTTCACCATATGTTTCAAATTCCATTTGAGGCCTGATTCGGAATTGATCTCGAATCAGTATTCTCTTTACAGATCGTTGCCTCTGTCTTTACTCTCTCAAACGTGGACATCTTGCATCGACTGGAACGAGCGCCGGTAATATGAAGACAAGCGCCATACAATTCACAGGTAGTCATGGCCACGATTTGGCGGCCCGAGTGGACAAGCCGGATCAGGGAGAGCCCGCGATCTTTGCCCTCGTCGCCCACTGCTTCACGTGCTCGAAAGATTACAAAGGCATCGTCAATATCGCCCGGACCCTGACCGGACTTGGCTGGGGTGTGTTCCGATTCGACTTCACAGGATTGGGACAGAGTGGGGGACGCTTCGAAGAGACCACCTTCACGTCCAACGTGGAGGATCTACTCGCCGCGGCACGCCACATGGAGCAGCACTACGCAGCGCCGCGGCTCCTGCTGGGACATTCCCTCGGCGGAGCGGCGGTTTTGCAGGCCGCGGGATTCATCCCGTCTTGCGCGGCCGTGGTGACGCTCGCCGCGCCGCACGACCCCGGCCACCTCGCCGATCTCCTGTCCCGGGTAAATGAGGACATCGAGATCGCGGGAGAAGCGGACGTCATCATCGGCGGGAAGACCTATCGCATCCGCAAGAGTTTCCTCGAAAGCCTTCGCCACGACAATTGGAATGAAGTCGTCGCGGGTCTCGACCGGGCGCTGCTGATCCTGCACTCTCCCAAGGACGAGACGGTGTCCATCGACAACGCATCCAAACTGTTCCAGGCGGCGCGCCACCCGAAGAGTTTTGTCACGCTGGACACGGCCGACCATCTGCTGAGTGATGAGCGCGACGCACGCTACGTGGGCGAGGTCATCGCGGCATGGGCGAGCCGTTACATCGCAAAGGAAGGAAACGCAGAATGAACATGCGCGTGGTTTCGTTAAACGTGGGCATGCCCAAGGAAGTTCCCGGCCCCAATGGCCCCGTGCTGACCGGCATCTACAAATCGCCAGTGGCGGGGCGCATCCCCCTAAGAAGGCAC
This sequence comes from Candidatus Hydrogenedentota bacterium, assembly GCA_020849535.1. Lineage (GTDB taxonomy): Bacteria > Hydrogenedentota > Hydrogenedentia > Hydrogenedentales > SLHB01 > JAHDWY01. Next base: position 8,630 of record JADLGB010000315.1, on the reverse strand, counting down.
CAACTCGAAGGCGATGGCCAGGCCGACCTGCGGTACCATGGCGGGGAGCACAAGGCGGTCTACGCGTACCCCTACGAGCACTACGCCTACTGGCGCGAGCGCCTGGGCCGCACCGATTTCGTCTTTGGCCAGTTCGGAGAAAACCTTACCGTGGAAGGCATGCTCGAATCCGAGATCTGCATCGGCGACGTTTTCGCCATTGGCACCGCTCGGGTGGAGGTCACCCAGCCCCGCCAGCCCTGCTTCAAGCTCGGCATCCGCATGGACATGCCGGAAATCGTGAAGATGCTGCTGGAAAGCGAGCGTTGCGGATTCTACCTGCGCGTGGTGGAAGAGGGGGACATCGCCGCGGGCGACCCCGCCATGCGCATCAAGCAGGACCCGGAACGCGTGACGGTCCAGGCCGTGAACCACGTACGCTTCTTCGACAAGACCAACCGCGAAGTCATCGAGAAGGCCCTGCGCGTCGAGGCGCTTTCGCCGTCTTGGCGCGAGGATCTCGAAAAGTTGCTCCAGAAAACGGAGAAATGATGGTGTCCTCCCCGGCCACCGCACGGTCTCATACCGATCGCGTCATAGGGCGGCGGGAAGGCCGTTGAGCAAAGCGTAATGAGCGACAAAGATACGAGATTAATTGCTGGTATGCTACTTAATACAGACAATGGTTGTGAACAACCGCCACTTTCAGGCCCAGTTAGCGGTTATACTTCTATCTGGAGGACAATCAGCCGTGATGCCACCGGGCGAAGTCCTTTCCAAGCTTGCCAGAAGTGGAGGCACGTCTCCCATGATTGCGAAGAATGGCGTCCCTTGTTTGGCATTAGAGTGCTTGGCATGCTGCCTCGTACTGCTAATTGTTGCACCCGCCGGACATTCGGAGGCTCAAACCGAGGGTCCGGTTCCCGCGTTGTCTGCTGAAGTCAGGGCCAGGGTACTGCAAATATGCGAAACCAGATTTCAAAATGTACTGCGGTTCTATCGAGAGAGACTCGATGGCTCCGCTGATGAGGAATTCCTGGACGAGGTCAATCGAAATGCGAGGCTTCCGATAACTGCCAGTGACGAAGAGATACTTCTTGATGCGGGTCAACGCCTGCTTGCCCAGCCGGTGAAGGATTGGGAGATCATCTTTAGAATCGCCGGCGCCTTATCGAACGTGCCCACAAACACCCGAGTCGTACAGTTCATGTCTCGAATCCTCCATCAGGAGGTGCGACGCCCGCCAGAAACATACGAACTAGGTGCTTACATTCAGGCCATCTCGGCACTGGCGGCCCAGGGTACGGATGAAGCTCTGCAAGTAGTCTACGAGACTGCCATCCTTGCTGTTCATCAAACGCCTGGACTGTTAGTACACTCAGGTGCCCCGGAGGATGCCGCCAAGTTCCGACTGCAAATGGCGAGAAACGGTTGGTCATCAATCAGGAACTGTGTCAGGCGGGACCTCGTTCTACCCCTGATGAAGAAAGTCGCCGAGCAGTATCCTCTCGATTCCGAATTACGACCCGAAGTCGCATTCAATCTATGGGCTGCGGAACGCATCGAGGCAGGGCTTCGATGGAAAAGCGTTTCAGACTATGGTGGTCCAGCGGCCCCCGATAATCCACACAAGAAAGACGACTTGCGATGACTACTTCCAATATACTGCCACTTGATGAGCCCCTTCCCATCGGTGCTCGTCAAACACCAAGTGTGCAATAGACAGACCGTAAGTCTCAATGCCGACTAGCATGCGGTAATCTGACGCGCAAGCGGTGTCACGGGGGTGACACCATCGACACGGGGGGAGGTGTCCGGGTTATGGCCACACGATTTGGCGCTGTCGATTGGGCGATTCTGGTGATCTACTTCGTTCTCGTCTCCTCGATAGGTCCCATCTTCGCCAGGTTGAACCGATCGACCGAGAGCTACTTCGTCGGCAACCGCCAGTTCCCCGCGTGGCTGCTCGGCCTTGCCATGTTCGCGACTTCCATCAGCTCGATCACGGTCGTCGCCTTCCCGGCGGATGCGTACAAGGCCGCCTACCTGCGTTGGATCCCCGCCCTCATGTTGCCGCTCGGTATCTACATCGGCTCGAAGATCTTCCTGCCCTTCTACCGCCGCAACAAGTGCACGTCCGCATTTGAATACCTCGAAAGCCGCTTCGGCACCGGCGTGCGCACCTACGTATCCGTGTCCTTCATCCTCTTCCAACTCGTGCGGATCGCAACTATCCTGTTTCTCGTGTCCATCGTCTTCCGGCAAATCACCGGCGGCACCCCCTACGCCTGCATCCTCGCGGGCGGCTGCGTGATCGCCGCCTACACCGTGGCCGGAGGCGCCCGCGCGATCGTGTGGGCTCAGTTCATGCAAGCCTTCCTCCTCTGGACCGGCGCCATCATCTGTTTCACCAGCGTGATCACGAATATCGACGGCGGCCTCGGCGCCGTCTTTTCCACCGGCTGGGCGGACGGCAAATTCATGCTCGGTGATTACAACACGGCTACGGGAACGCTGGAACACGCGAAGTGGTTCTCGCTGAGGGAAAAGGCGATCATCCTGATCCTGCTTGGCGGTCTGGCAAGTTGGATCTTCGAATACAGCGCCAACCAGAACGTCGTGCAGAAATACGTGTCTGCCAAGAACCCCCGCGAAGCATTCAAATCCATCTGGATCTGCTGCGCGTGCAGCATCCCCACCTGGACCCTCTTCATGCTGCTCGGCACCGCGCTGTATGTCTTCTTCAAACAAAACCCGGACCCGCAGGCCGCCGCGATCCTCACCGGCGCCAACGGCGAAAAAGCCGAAGCCATCCTCCCGTACTTCTGCGTGAAGATGATTCCCTCGGGACTGCTCGGACTCGTCATCACCGGGATTCTCGCCGCGGCCATGTCCGCGTCCTCCGCGAGCATCAACGGGATCTCCGCCGTCTTTATCACCGACATCTACCGGCGGCATCTCGTCAAGAGTTCCACCGAGAAGCACTACGTGCTCGTGGCCCGTCTCGTTACGGCGTTCTCCTGCGCGGCCATGATGGGCCTCGCCGTGACCTTCTACACCTTCAGCGATCTGACCATCCAGGACTTCGCCATGAAGACCGCCGCCATCCTGAGCGGCGGCATGCTCGGCGTATACGTGCTTGGCTTCCTCACCACGCGCGGCTCCGGCCGCTCCATCGCCGTCGGCATCGCGTGCACGGTCGTCTTCACCATCTACATGACCGTCGTCGAGTTCATGAAGATCCAACCCCAACAAGCCGCGGACGCGCTCGGCATCTCCGCACGCGCCGCAGACCTCCTGTTGCGGCCGGTCCACATCTACTACATCGGCCACGTCGGCAACCTCGTCACCTTCCTCGCCGGCTACCTGCTGTCGAGCTTCTTCGAACCCAAACGCGACCTCACCGGCCTCACCTTCTGGACGCAGATCCCCGAGCAGGAAGAAACATAGTCACCGGGCGGGGGCGGTTCGAATCGAGGTTCCGGCACATCTGGTGAGCAGGATTTGCGTGAAAAACGGAAATGCGAACGGGCCCAGCAAGGTCAGCAGAAGAAGCCACACCACCTTTTCCTGCGCTGAGAAACAGCCGGCAGTAAATAGCAGATACAAACACCGTGCGTACAGGCTCACGGCAAACAGACCCACCACAATGTGCACCCACCAGATCGCATCGAACCATGGCAGTGTCTGACCGAAGACAAGAACGTACCCCATGAAGAGGACCACATACGCCAACGGCACGAATGACAGGACACGCAGAGTCCGCATGATCTGTCCCCCCCGTTTCGAGTTCCGCCGCCGCCTTCATAATACCACTCAAGAGTATTTCACCGCGAAGCCGCGAAGAACGCGAAGCGAAGGCAAGACTGAAGATAACGCAAGACAGGTCAGAGTGTTTCTCTTCCTTCGCGTCTTCGCGCCTTCGCGGTGAATACTCTTTCTCTTCATTGCTGTGTCAGCCAGCCAAGACTTCACCACGAAAGGCTCGAAGCACACGAAAGAATTCAGAGACGGCCTTCGGCGCTCGCCCCGACTGCACCGCGCGGAAGAGCCCCGATCGAAGGACGCGCTTGTCCGCAGATGACGCCGATCGACACAGATAACGATGAGACGATGAGACGAAACCTGCCCGGCAATACATGTATTGCGGCCTGAAAGGCCAGGACCATACTAGCCCTGGGCAGACCAGGCCGCAGGCGTGGCCAGGGTAAACGGCGCCCCTTCCTATCTTGAGCGCTGAAGGTGCGACCCCATACCCTTCGGAACCCAACACGCTTCGCGATCAAGTGAGAGCAAAATCCTCGCACACCGGTGATTCGTGTCGACGACTACGCCGCCATGAAGAACCAGAGGTCCACCGATTGCACCGATTACCCCGATTGTCAATCGCATCGAAAACGGGACGGATCACGCGAAAAAAGCCAGCCCCCACCTCCGCCGTCATTCCCGCGCAGGCGGAAATCCATCTGCCGATTATTTCACCGGAAGCCGCGAAGTGAAGACAATACAGTTATCTCCCATCCTTCGCGTCTTCGCGCCTTCGCGGTAAATACCTCTTCTCTTCACGGCATACTTTGCCAAATTGTCGGTGTCGCTGTATACTGCAATCATACGGCGATCGCAATATTGTCCGTGGGGGGGGCGACATGAAGTCGCGGATTGTGTACATTGAACTGAAATCCGGCGATGGTCACAACGACAGGGGACCCGCGCGGATTGGCCGCGTCACGTTCTCAAAGACGGGTAAGACGCTCCGCTACCATGATCTCGAACTTCAGAGGCTCAACCGCGGATGCGCGAATTTCGTCGAAATCAACAGTGGCGACGAGTATTGGGTGTCGGGCCCGAAAAAGAACGGCGAAGACCGCCACTGGGCTGGAGGAGGCCCCGTCGAGATCGACGACGACGTACGCGAAGAATACTGGTCGCAGATTCGGAACCTTCCGGACCGAGTGAAGGATATAGTGTCGTAGTCGGATCTTGGAGAAGGTTCAGAGATGTTATCGAGCAGACCCAGCAAACTCGTGCGGATCTCGTTCCTGTCACTCATCTTTATCGCTCTCACTGCAGGTTGCCAGACGCGGACGAGCCCAATACCCGAGAGCCACGCGGCGATGGAAGCGGACATTCAGGAGGCGGTGTTCCGGTTCATGTTCGACCACAGCAACGGCACCGCAAGGGAGATCGGGGATTTCTTCTTTCTGCAACTTCCAGATGCTAAGGACCCATCGCCCGACTTCATGACACGATTTGACGGATACAGCCCTGCCGTTGCGCCCAGTTCAGCGGCCACAGCATCCCCATGGACCGGTGTGTCACACAAGATCCGCGGCGGCAAAGGATACCTCTTTGAGATTCAAGCGCTTCGATGGGTTGATGACAAGACGGTCGAGGTCGATGTGCGCTTCTATGAGGACGGGCGCAGCGCTTCCGGCTCTACCTACCGACTTGAATCGAAGAAAGGGAAGTGGGCCGTGGCCGATACCGCCGTTCATTGGATTTCGTAGATGAGGTATGGAGCACGTGTTTCGCGGCGCGGGAGAGCGTTTACATTCTGCAATCGGTGAGAAAGTCTTCCAGAATGGCTGATACTAGCACCAACATGCCACGCAACCTAGCAGAGGCCCATCGCTTGCTGGGGTATGAGTTGTACTTCTTGTACACGAAATGGGATTACTGGAAGACACTCTTTTGTACCGACGAAGAGACCGTGGACGTACTCTATTCTACGGCAGAATTCTTCTTTGAGATCTATCGAGAAGTGCTGCGCGACGACATGATTCTAACGATTTGTAGGCTAACTGACCCAGCTTCTACTAATGTGGGGAGAGCGACCAAGGAGAATCTCACTCTTTCTCATCTTGAACAATTGGTCTCTAATCCAGACGATCCACTGTCGACTAGGCTCAAGAATTTGCTGTCAGATATTGACAGGCAAGTTGCTCCGTTCCGTAACCACCGAAATCGTCGTCTCGGTCACATCGACTTACAGACTCGCTTCAAACACCCGGATGCATCCTTGCCCGACCTGTCGATCGAAGAAATGGAGAAGGCATTGGCGTTGATGGCGGAGTTGCTGAATAGTATCGAGAAGTACTTCGATCACAACGAGAGGCCTTATTGTCAAGGCAGTTATGGCAATGGTGGTGCCAAAGATATTGTTCGGCTCATCAAGGACCACCAGGAATTGGAAAGGTACCGCGATGAGAGGGAATTCGGCCCCATGGATCACGATGCCGGTGACTAGTGCCCGCTCTTCCTTGTCGGGCAAGCCTGCTTGACGAAAAGCAGCCACGCCGCGGCGTGACCGCACTCCATAAGGGCATCCTCCGAGTTCCACCCTCCCCACTCCATTCTTTCATTTCCCTCTTGACATCTGAATTTTTATTCAGTATACTACCCTTTGCTGAGGGCCGGCGGTAGTTCCGGGGCCGGGCGCGATTTCAGGTGTTTTTTCCGCCACGGAGGTGTGTGCGATGAAGATGACGGAGTTGCTTCGATACGACATTCCCCCGGAGATCATTAGCCTGTGGCAGAAGCGGGAGAGCGAGGTCTTGCTACCGTTGCAAGAGATGGCGGTCAAGAAGCATAACCTGTTCAAGGGCGGGAACTTGCTCATCCAGGCGCCGACGAGTTCCGGCAAGACCTTTATTGGCGAGATGGCGGCCATCCAGACCGCCCTGCGCCGGAAGAAGGTCATCTATGTGGTGCCTTTGAAGGCGCTTGCCGAGGAAAAGTTCGAGGATTTCCGCGAGAAGTACGCGCCCTACGGGATCAAGGTGATCATCTCCACCCGGGACCGCCGGGAGTTTGACGGGCAGTTGGAGGGGGGCAACTTCTCCATTGCCGTGGTGGTGTACGAGAAGCTGGCGCAGTTGCTCGTGCGGCGTCCAGAACGCCTCGAAGAGGTCGAACTGCTCATCGCGGATGAACTCGAGATCCTGTCCGACCCGGACCGGGGCGCGCAGGTGGAACTGCTGCTGACGCGCATCCTGCAGACGAAGTGCCGGATGATCGGGTTGTCGGCGGTGATCGGCCACGCGGACAAGCTGGCCCACTGGATGAAGGCGGACCTGGCGCTGCACGAGCGGCGTCCCGTGGAGTTGCGCTACGGGGTCTTGCACGAGGGGGTCTTCAAGTACCGCACGTACAACGAGTACAGCCAGGCGGAGGAGGAGCTGATCCACTGCCACTCCGATTCGAGCTGGGAGATTCTGACGGAGAACCTGTGCGCGTTTGTGGAGCGGGGCGAGAGTTGCCTGGTCTTCGTGAAGGCGAAGCACGAGGCGCGGCGCGGCGCGGAGTTGCTCGCGGGGAGGGTAAACGGCCGCGGCGGCGGGGCGGAGAAGGCCATCGAGGCGTTGCGCAAACTGGAGACGACCCATTGCCGGGACAGCCTCATGGACACTCTCTCCTCGGGGGTGGCATTTCACAATGCGGACCTGTCGGGCGAGGAGCGGCGCATCGTGGAAGAGGCCTTTCGCTCGGGCGAGGTGAAGGCGCTGGTCTCGACGAGCACGCTGGCGGTCGGCATGAACCTGCCCGCCCAGAACGTCTTCATCGCGGCGGACAAGTGGCACTACGACGCCCGCTTCGGCATGCCGTGGAAGACGCCCATCCTGCGGTCCGAATACGAAAACATGGGCGGCCGGGCAGGCCGCTACGGATCGGGCACGCCGTTCGGGCGCTCGATCCTCATCGCGGCCACGCCGTTCGACGAGGCGACTCTGTGGCGGCGCTACGTCGAGGGTGAGCGCGAACGGGTGGAACCGCGCCTCGCCAAGGACCCGCTCGAGAACCACGTGCTGCGGCTGGTGGCGTCGCGCTCGTGCACCACGGAAGCGGAGTTGCACGCCTTTTTCAACGCGACGCTCACGGGCACCTGGGTCTGGCTCGAATCGTACACGCTCGAGGAGACGGAGTTCCGCGTGCGCGCGGCGATGAACCGGGCCATCGACACGGGGATGATTTCGAGAGACGCGGACGGGCAACTCCTGGCGACGCCGCTGGGACAAGCGGTGGCCTCGAAGGGCATCTCCATCGCGAGCGCGCAGGAACTGGCGCATTGGCTGCACGAGTCCGAGACGCGGATCTGGAGCGACCTGGACCTGATCCTCGCGGCGGCCCTCACGCCGGATGGGCGCATGCTCCAGGTGACGCTGACCTCGCGGGAGTACGAACGCTCGGATTATCCCGGCGTGTTGAAGCGGCTTACCATGGATGAGGACCTGTCGGCGGACGTGCCGCTGAACCGCCTGCGGAACTGCAACCTCATGCCTTTCTTCGAAGAGGTCCGCGCGATCAAGGTGGCCCTCTTCCTGATGGACTGGATCGACGAGTTGCCGGTCTACGACATCGAGGAACGCTACCACACCCTGTTCGGACAACTCGTGACCGCGGCGGAACAGCTCGCCTGGATTATCGACGCAACGGCGGCGCTGGCCACGGCCTTCGGCGCGCAGCAGAGTTTCATTGACCGCATCAGCCGCCTTTCGGAACGCGTGCAATACGGCCTGCGCGACACCGGCCTGGCCCTGGCGCGGCTGCGCCTGCCGGGCATGGATCGCAACGCCATCATCGCCCTCGAAACGCAAGGATTTCACTCACCCGCCGCACTGGCGGAGACCCCGGCATCCCTCCTTGGCCAGTGG
>JADLGB010000314.1 GCA_020849535.1 Candidatus Hydrogenedentota bacterium | reverse complement strand
GTTCGTACTCGGCCACCACTCCCGCGATCGCCTCTCGTCTGCTTTGGTCCTTCCGTGCTTCCGTCACCTCCTCATCTCAGCAGCCATCGCCGGGCGCTTCAAGATGGGTTCGCCGTACGGATACGATATAACCTCCATCCGCGCGCACATCAATGTGGCTCTGAGTCTTTCTGCCTTCCGCATCGCGGTCTGGTAAGCCCGCTTCAGCGCGGAGGATGTTCTTGGTGGACTTGATATGGATGCCGGGCTTACCCCAATACACAAGGTGCCTGCCACCGGACCCGGTACGCTGCACGAGCGTGAACGGCAATCGTCCATACTTCGTTTCCAGCAGTTCGAGCGTTTTCCCGCCAGACTTCCCATCACCTTCGTCGATGTCGATGACGATGAGACTGCCTTGCGGATTGTTGCCAGTTCGCAGTCCGATATTGTACACATCATCCTTGGAGAACCATTCCTTGAGTTTCAAATGGTCTATGGAGGCGTCCTTGAAGCTCTCGGGCTCAAGGCTATAAATCGTGTGCTTGCCCGGCCTGTCGCACTCCGCGCCTTTATGACAGGTGCAGGTTCCATCGAGGTTCACGCGGTGGCACGGAAACACAGCCCATCCGCGTTTCGCATATTCACTCGCCCATTCGAGCGTTGTTTTCGGTTCTTTGATCTTCTTTCCCATAACCATTTCCTTCTGGTCACGGGCGGAGGATTCCACGCCTGCCGGAAGGCAGGTAACTCAAGGTATTCTATTTACGAGCGTTGTTTCGAGTTACCTGCCGGTGGCTCACAGTGGAACCTATAGGGCGTTCGGTTGATGGCCGGACGCCCTTCATTTTTCCGCCGTGGCCGATGCCTCCGTCTTCGTAGTTTGTCCCTTCTGGCCGGGCACCTCCGTTTGTTCCGGCAAAGGTGACACCCGCTCATACTGGCAGCCGTTGAAGCGGCCCTTCTCATCGCGCTCTCTTATCAGGCGAGGAAGCTGGAATGGTTTGCCATTGGCCAAGATTTCGTCGATATCAAACATGGCTACTTGCCCTCCGTCTTGCGCGGGCGGCCAACACGGCGTTTGGTCGTTTCGGCACGCGGCGCGGGCGTCACGGTATGGGCAGCCATCCATTCATCGAGCGCCTGAACGTCGTAGCGGACGTTGACGCCCCACTTGATCCACTTCGGGCCGGTACCGTTCATGCGGTGGATGGAGAGGGTTGAGTGACCGACACCGAGGTATTCAGCAGCTTCCTTCGGTGTGTAGAATCGCTTGAAGCGCTCAGCGGTGACGGGCACGGCGCTCTCGGTTGTGAGCGTTTGAGGCATATGACGAAATCTCCGTGGCCTTGTTCAGGCCGGTTCGGAAAGCTCGCCGTCAAATGGAAAGGGCCACCTAACAGCGTGCGGTCGCGCACAATCGGAACTTGGGTCCAATGTGCTTTGCTAACCGCTGTACTGCTTTCAGGTGGGACTCGTTCGGAATCCTCAGCCAGGCACTACCGTCCACTGGAGTGACTGTGCCTATCTACGCCCCATTTTTGCAATGAACCGGGCCGCTGCTCACGAACGCCTCTGGGCTACCTGAACGAGTTATCAGCGTAGGTTCTACTTCCCAAAAGTCGCTTACAGTCCCGATTCGACGGAAGGCGGACATCCCTAGTATACCGGAGCGGGCCGTTCGGTCAAGCCTGTCGTTGCACGGACTTGTTTGGACCCGCTTGGAAGTGCTCCCCGAGCAGCGTTTCCAAATCTGTCCCCATTTTGGCCAAAATCGCTTTGTCCACGTTTTCGAGAACGCCGCGCACCGTCTCCATCGCCGGAACGAAGTATTCGTCAGTAATGGTGTCCTTGCACGCGTGATTGGCGATATAGGAAATGAACTTGTTGGGCGCCACTTCGTAACCAACGCTGATGAATGTCCGGCGAAGGTCGTGAGCCCGCAACAACTCGGGTTTCTCATCTTCGCGGCTGGTGTTGATGTGGGTGATGTCGCGCGACTTTTTGGCGTATGTCGGCCACACCCATTCGGACCCGGCGAACGCCCGATCATCGGTAGAGTCGATACGGACGAACTCCAATACGCGCCGGACCTGCGGACTCATCGGCAAATCGAACGCTGCATCCGGCCCACCCTTCGGCGTTGGGAAGTGGATGAAGTTGCGCTCGAAATGAACGTCCTTCCACTTCATCGTTCGCACTGCTTCGTCGCGCTGGCCGGTCAACAGGAAGAACATCCGCATCGCGCGCCGGACGGGATTCTTGAGCGTTGCGAGTGACGCGCCCCAAGCCGCAAACCCATCATCAGGAATGCGCCCCTTCCGGGCGGCAATCTTATGCATTCGGATGACGCCCTTGCGAACCGGGTTCGGTGGAAGTTCCGGGTTCAACTCCCGCATCCCGTTGTAGACAGCACCGAGGGTCCGCATCACGCCGTTGGCCGTGGCCTTGCCCTTCTCTTTCGACAGCGACAGGAACAACTCCCGCACCTTGCCCGGCTTCTCGCCCAGATCGCTGAGAGGCGTGTTGTGAATCGGCGTCAGGTACTTGTCGAGGTGGTAGCGGTAGCCTTCCACGGTTCGCGGTTGAAGGTCAACGGCACCGGAAATGTAATCCTCTACCGCAGCCTTCACGGTCATCTTGGGGTTGCGGGCCGCGTGCGGGTTCCGGCCCTTCTCCATCTTGCGGAGTTCTTCCTTGGCCAGGTCGCGGGCTTCCTGAACACTGACATCAGGAAAATGCCCGAGCTTAACTCGGGCAGTCTTCCTGATTCCCGTTTCCGGGTCCTTGACTTCGCGCTGTGCGCACCACGTCTTGACCCGCTTCTGCGATATCAGCAGAAGGCCCGTCACCTTGTCATCACAAAGCAACTTGCCGGGCTGGGCGCGTTCCACCATCTCTTGCGTCAACCTCACCAGTGGCATAAAGGCGTGTACTCCGTTTCGATTTGGCAGAGTCCGTTTTGAAACGGATTCAAAACGGTTTCAGGTCTCGCATCGACCGTCAGCCGGATCAATCGGTTACCGCCAAACTGCCACTAGTATACTGTAAAATGAATGCGTTAGGCGACACGAGCCAAATCACGGCAAGTCCGCGCAAACTGGTCATTGGCTAACTCTTAATCAGTAGGTTGAAGGTTCGATTCCCTCCGCGCTCACCACTCAAACTAAAGCACTTAACAAGAACCAAAGAACGTTTTGGGTGGTACTTTGGGGCACCACCTTTGCGTTTCCGGGCGTCGCGGGGTAGTACACCGGGGGTCGCACGTTCGCCTACCCCACCTGAATTGAGAAGATCGAGTATTCTTCATGCGAGTCCTTCCCGCCCTTTCTGTTTCGAGGGCATCGGCCTTTTCAGGGAATTCCCGTTTGGCGTTTGACCACTAGCGCCGCCACATGGGTGGCGAGGGCTTGGAGATCATCGCGGCGCGGACATGCTCCTTGATTGAAGCGCTGGCCGCCGCCGCGGCGCGCGGGGATCCGATCTCCTGGCAAGCGCCATGCTTGGGGATTTCAGCTCATGCTTTGACCTCAAACACAGAAACACCGCCAGCCACATCGCCGACGATCAGACGGTCGCCGCGCCACTCCATACTGACGGCGCGTTGGTCCAGGACTCGTATGCGGCCATAGGCCCGTGGGAACCACGGGTTGCCACCATCAACGAAGGAATCCGGACGTTCACAACACAGCCGACGCGTTTGCTGGTTTCCCACACGGCAGCTAGACCAGCGGCGTCGGCTATGATTGATCGTCCGTTGGGCGCGATCGCCACAGCCTTGATGCCGACCGGCCTTTCCGGGTCGCCGTCGATCCAGTTGGGAGGAGTGCTCCCGTCAGTCTTCCATCTAACGAAAGCAGGGTCCCGGCGGAAATGGTGGCGCTCGCGATCCACCACCGACAGGAGCTCCAGCAACCGTTCGGACCGCGCACCCCAATCCTTCGCCAGCCGGAGATCCTCCGCGACGTCATCAATGCCGCGCCTCGCCAGTTGCTCTGAATAGAAGTGCTGGATTCAAGTACGAATCAGCCAATCGCGCCGCCCACCTTGCCTCAGCTTCGACCGTATCCTTCACGCTTTTGCGGCCTTCTCAAGCACTTTGAAATCAATCCCAACCACGTTCCTACTGTC
>JADLGB010000313.1 GCA_020849535.1 Candidatus Hydrogenedentota bacterium | reverse complement strand
GCGCGGCCTCAACATTCGCAACGGCAACGGCGTCTACCTCGCCCTCGAGTTCTTCGACGCCAATGAAACCCGCATCAGCCTCAGCCAGTCCGGCATGGCCTCCAAAGACGAATCGTGGTCCCCGCTGTCGGTGCAGGGCGTCATGCCGGCGGAAGCCGCAACTGCGCGCCTGTGCCTGCTCATTAACGGGACGGGCACAGCCGAACTTCAGGCAATCGACGTGAAGAAAGAACCCGGAGTCCTCGCCACCGCCCCGCCTGGCGGTCCCGTGTTGATCACAATCACGGACGATGTCGTGTGCCCCGCATTGCGCGGGTTCGGCGCGGAAGATGATGGCTGGTTCTACAACCCCGACAACGCATCTCACGGCGTCACGCCGGAAGACTCCGTCCTCCGGGAATCGCGCATCGCCTCCATGGACCCGGACTGGGTCCGGATGTTCTTCTGGTACAAGGACTGGAATCCTTCGGGCGACTGGGAGTCCTTCACATTCGACACACCGAACATGGAAAGCCATTACCGCACGCTCGATGTGTATCAGCGGCTCGGAACTTCGGTGAACGTCGTCGGCGTCGAGTGGGGCGTCAAGGATCCCTACGGCGACCCCGCGCGTGCGGCAAAAGCCATCGGCGCCTTGCTCGAGCACCTCATCAAAGTCAAAGGCTACTCGTGTATCCAGGACTGGACGCTCACCAACGAGCCCAACGGCTACTTTACCAATGCGGGCTACGATTTCAACCGCTTCGTGGAACTGCACCAACGGGTCAAGCAGGAAATCGATGCGCGCGGCCTCGCGGTCCGCATCGTGGGCAGCGACGAAACCAACGGCGGATTCTCGTTCTTCCAGCAGTGCGTGGAAGACGACCGCTACTTCGCGCTCGCGGATTACTTCGCGTCGCACCGGTATTTCCCTTACGCGGACCGCGTGACCGCGCCGTCTTTCTTCGATGAACGCCTCGCGCTACTCGCCAAGCGGACCCCGCGCAAGGATCTGGTGATCGCCGAATTCGGATTTCAAGACCAACGCTCCGGCACGGTGGACAACCCGCTTATGGAATCCTATCCCTACGCCGTGTGGACCGCCGCCTTTGTCATCGAAGGACTCAACCGCGGCGTGGCTGGCTTCTCCATCTGGTGCCTTCAGGAAGTCCACTATCCCGGCAGCTTCATGAACTACGGACTCTGGGACTTCAAAGACAACAACTGGAAACTGCGGCCCGTGTACTACGCGTGGCTGCCGTTCAGCCGCTTTACGGAACCCGGCGACCAGGTGCTTCGCTGCGAGTCTTCCAGTCCCGCACACGTGATCGCGGCCATGGTGGGCAAGTCGCTGTTCTGGGTGAACCGCAGCGAGTTCCCCGCGGACGTACGGGTCGAGGCGTGGCCCGGCGGCGCCGCAAACGGCTCGCACCCCTTGATTCACTCGATCATGACGGAGTCCACCTTGCCGGACAAGCCGGAAGATGAGACGCTGCTTCTGACGAATCGCCTGACGATCCAGGCGCCCCCGATGAGTTTCGGATACATTCGTGTGGCCCACCGGGAGGGCATGTGAGCGCAGCCCCGGTGCAACGCAGGAGGAACCTGTCATGTTGATGCACGCCGTCATCGCCGTTCTCTTCTCCGCTCACGCTGCCGGTCTCGCCACCGGCGTGAAGGTGGGCGAGATCGCCCCGGATTCCGCCTTCATCTGGGTGCGCGCCACGGCCTCCGCCGAGCGCAACACCACCGGACTTCACATCGCTGGACAACCCGCGAAACCTCTCGATGCGGGGGTTCGCATCGAAGACCTCGAAGGGGCCTGCCCCGGCGCGCCCGGCTCGGTGCGCGTGCGCTACGGCACGGACCAGGGTCTGACATCATGCGAGACCACCGAGTGGATCGAGGTCGGCGCACAAACAGACTACACGCACGTGTTCCACCTTGAAGGCCTGACTTCTGCCACGAAATACTTCTACTCAGCCGAAGTGAAAGGCAAAGATGACGCGCCACAGTCGCTGCTCGGCCAATTCGCCACTGCCCCCACGCCGGACACCCACGCCCCGGCGACGTTCACCGTCGTCACGGGCATGTTCTACGGACACCTCGACAGTCCCGAAGGGTTTCACAGCTACGAAGCCATGCGGCGCTTGGCGCCCGATTTCCATGTCCTCACTGGCGATACCGTCTATTACGACAACGATGCGCCCGTGGCCAATTCCATCGACGTGGCGCGTTACCATTGGCATCGCATGTACAGCCTGCCGCGCCTGGTCCAATTCCACCTCGCCGTTCCCGCGTACTGGGAGAAGGATGACCACGACACCTACCACAACGACTGCTGGCCCGGCATGGTGCGCGAGAAAATGGGCTCCTTCACCTTCGATCAGGGCAAGGCGGTCTTCCTCGAACAGGCTCCCATGGGCGCCGGTACGTCGCGTTCCGTGCGTTGGGGAAAGGACCTCGAAGTGTGGCTCGTCGAAGGCCGCGACTTCCGCTCGCCCAACGACGCCCCGGACGGCCCCGCAAAATCGATCTGGGGTGACAACCAAAAACGCTGGTTGAAAGAAAGCCTGCTCGCCAGCAACGCCACCTGGAAAGTGCTCGTGTCGCCCACGCCGCTCGTGGGACCCGACCGTGGCAACAAGGCCGACAACCACGCCAACGCCACCTTCGCGCACGAAGGCAGCGAGATGCGCAAATGGTTCGCCGAAAACCTCGGCGATCGGTTCTTCGTCATCTGCGGCGACCGGCACTGGCAGTACTACAGCATCGATCCCGAGACGCGCCTACGCGAATTCAGTTGTGGCCCCGCCAGCGACGAACACGCCGGCGGCTCCCCCGGCGAAGACCCCGCCTACCACCAATTCCACCGCGTCAAAGGCGGCTTCTTATCCGTCTCCGTCCTGCCCAAAGACGAACAAAGCAACCTGCGCTTCCGCTTCCACGACGTCCACGGCGGCGTGGTCTATGAGAAGGCGTTTGCGCAGTAAGGGTGTGACTATAGCCGCTGCTGCTCTGGGACAAGAAAGCACAAAGAGCACAGGCGAGGGCGCCTATGCCACACGTCCCTCTGCGATTCGATACTCAAGTGGAACTCGTGAAGTCTTCTGCCGGGGCAGTGCAGGAGAGAGAGGAAGAGTAGTCCAAGGCAGGGCAAGCGCGTGTGGCATAGCCGCCCCCGGCTGTGCTCTTCACGGAAAGGACGACAATCCAATACTCAACCCGGAAGACCAACATTTCGCGTCGGCGATGTACTTCTTCTGTTAGGTACTGCTTGTTGTGCGGGCGACGAAGGGTGTACACCGCAATCGCCTCGGACGCAGATTCATGCGTGCCAATGCGCAGTCTTCTTTGCGACGACGATCATCTCAGGGGAGTCGTCACTAAAAGGGGAGCGGTCGTGGTTGCCAAGCAGTTCGATGACGTCAAAGCCGCAGCGTTGCAGCAAGTGTTCAACTTCGTATCGGAAGAAGTAACGGAGTGGGAAGGCGTGAACCAGCCGCTCTTCGCAGCCGTCGGAATGGCCAACGTAGAAGATCATCTCTACATCGATACATTGCTGGGCACGGTGATGCGCGACAAGGCGGTGGGTCTGACGCAGGGTGCGTCCGCCGGGTAGTGCAACGCCCGCGCAGTCCTCCTTCTCTTCATCGGCTCTTGGATCGCAGAGATACCGCAGATTCGGATGGAAAAGATCCAGGATAAGTGTTCCCCCAACGCTGAGGTGGTGGTTTGCGCAGAGCAAGCAGGCGAGTTGATCCTCGACGGATACAAGATGCTGGAACGACCGAAACGGCGTCGTGACCAACGCGAAGCTTTCACCCAAATCGAACTGGGTCATGTCGCCGTGGACGATGCGAACGCGCTCCTGCACATCAGCCGATGCATGCTCCAACTTCTCGCGGCACTTGGCAAGCATGTACTCAGAGAGATCAAGGCCGGCGATCCTGCAACCCGCTTCCGCAATCGGGAGCAATACGCGCCCCGTACCGCAGGCCAATTCCAGGGTCGGCCCTTCGGCTGCGAGCGCGCAAGAAACGTAGAAGTCAACGTCCTTCCGGGCGGCATAGGCCGGTAATCGATCGTACAGTTCGGCCAGAAAGGGCAGGTCTTCGTATCCACCAAATCTGCTCATGCTTCGCGGTCGATCCTTTCGTTTCCAGTACTTTCCTTACATTGGGCATCTGCGTCCGTCAGCTACCATAAACCGTGACCATGCGCATTCAGGGTCGAACCAGGCACTTCAGGTTCTTCCAGGTGAATAAGCTCCACCTCCTTCTGATAGCATGAGGCACTTCGGAAGCAGCGGAGGAGGTGCGTGCTGTGAAGGGCCGCATGGAGCAAATCATACCTATCGTGTCGTTCTTGGGATTCTGCTGGCTGGCCATGCAGGCGGTGCACGAATTCGGCCACGTGGCGGCGACGGTTGTTTCGGGCGGGACAGTCGAACAGGTCGTATTGCATCCGCTCACTATTTCGCGTACCGATGTCGGCACAAACCCGCATCCTGTGTTGGAGATCTGGGCAGGGGCGGTCGCCGGTGTTGCGCTGCCGTTGCTCGTGTTGGTGATGGCGTGGGCCGTCCATTCGCCAGGTCTCTACCTGTTCCGATTCTTCGCTGGATTCTGCTGCGTCGCCAACGGTACCTATATCGCGTTCGGCCCATCAGACACCGGCATGGACACTGAAATCATGCTGCTTCTCGGCGCATCGCGGTGGCAGCTCCTCCTGTTTGGCGTGCCCGCCATCGCGCTCGGCCTCTATTTATGGCATGGACTTGGCCCCCACTTCGGCCTCGGAGAGGCGAAAGGCCGAGTGAGCCGCTCAGCGGTACTTGTCTCACTCGCGCTGCTTAGTATGACTGTGATTGTGGAGCTTGCACTCTGGAAGGCCGGCATCCTTGCCGGCTCTTGAAGTGGCTGGCAATAGCAGAGAGCCGGCAGAGATGCCGGCGCTCCTGGTAGTGGCGTTTCTGATCTGCCGCCTTTTCTCAAATCAGGGCATCTCTCATACTCACTTCAGTTCTGCCATCCTGGCCACGCAATCACATCCTGCGCTGCGCCTACTCCACCATTGTCGATCCGATTCGCGCGAGCAGCCATTCCTCCCCGACGCGGCGGAAGTGCAGGTCGGTCCATCCGCCGAACATGGTCGTGTTCAGGGTGCCTTCGCCGTAATTCTCGCTGACCGTGGCGCCAGTGAAGGCCTTGGGCTCGAAAGGCCGCGCAAGCGGACTCGACAGATCCGTGGTGAGCACCCAGAAGATCATATGCGCGGTCTCGGCCATGCGTTCGGCGTGGGTGTAGGTCTCCTTCCTCGGCGGCGCGTTGGGCCGGTCGTAGGCGGCGTCGCGCAAGCGTTTGAACGCGGCGGCGCTCTTCTCCGTGCCGATCTGCCCGAGCGCGATCAACGCGGCGATCCGCGACCCGCGATCGCACGAGACATCCCCTGCGAGTTCCGCGAAGTAGTCCACCGCCTTCTCGCCTTCCAGGGCGACGATGGCCTCCGCAAGCGCGCCCGCCGTTTGTGGACTTCCCCAGTAGAACGTGTCCTGCTCGGAGTCCGGCTGCAGGTCGTGCAGCTTCTTCTTGAGAATCGGTAGCGCGTCATTGTCATGCAGATGCGCGGCCAGCGCCGTGATAAGCTGCAATTCGCTGGCCATCCAACCGCGCCAGCCGATCGCGTTCGGCAGCGCCTCAAGGCTGTGCCGCACGGCCTTTCGTAGATCGCGCTGGACACCTGCGGGCAGGGCCTTCACCTCGGCGCCCCACGCTTGTGCTTGCTGTGGCGCGCGCTGGTCTGATGCCTTCGATTCCCGCCACTGCTGCAAGAGGGACTGCGCATCGTCCGGCGTCCGGTTCGCGGCCAGCTCGACCGCTTCTTTTCGCGTCTC
>JADLGB010000312.1 GCA_020849535.1 Candidatus Hydrogenedentota bacterium | reverse complement strand
AGGCGATGCTTGCACGCGACCGCGGCGCGGTGGGTATTGTCTTTATCAGCGGCCCGAACTCGCAGGTGCAGGATCCGCTCGTGGACCTGCGCTTTGACGCCTCCTTCTCGGGGACGAGCATTGCCGCAGTTTCCGTCGATGATGCTACCGGCGAAGGGCTCCTCAGCACCGCAGGCCGCACGCTGGAATCGCTCCAGACCGAGCTGGATACCGGCGAGCCCGTCATGGGCTTCGAGCCGCCGGACACGCGCCTGCAAGTCAATGTCAAGATCGTGCAGGAGAAGCGGACGGGCCGGAACGTCATCGGGCGCCTCCGGAGCGGAGTGCAGGACAGCGAATCCGTTGTCGTGGTTGGCGCGCACATCGATCACTTGGGCCGGGGCGCGGGCGCCGGATCGCTGGCACGCGACTACGAGAAGGAGCGCATCCACTACGGGGCGGACGACAACGCGTCGGGCGTCGCGGGGCTCTTCGAGATCGCCCAGCTTCTCGCGCAACGCAAAGCCGGTGGCCAACTCCCCGCGAAGCGGGATATCCTCTTCGCGGCGTGGTCCGGCGAGGAGTTGGGCCTGCTGGGTTCAGCCCAGTTCGTCAAGACCTACCAGGGCATTCCGGAATCGGCACCCCTCTGGCCGGCCATCGCCGCCTACGTCAACATGGATATGATCGGACGTCTCACCAGCGCGGTGGTACTTGGCGGTGCCGGGTCCAGCCCGGTCTGGCCGGAAGCCATCGAGGTCTGGGCTAATACCGTTGATGGCTTCCAATTCACCACCCAGAACGACAACTACCTCCCCACGGACGCCACGTCTTTCTACGTTCGCGGCGTGCCCTTTCTCAATGCATTCACGGGCGCCCACGCCGAGTACCACACCCCGCGTGACACGCCCGAGAAGATTAACTACGAAGGCGCCGCGCGCATCGCCCAGTTCATGGCAGCGGCGGTGGAAGACCTCGCGTGCCGGGCGGAAGCGCCGGCCTACACCCCCGCGCCCAAACCGCGTGATACCTCTTCTGGCGCCGGCTTGCGCGCCTACCTCGGGACCATTCCCGATTACTCGCAGGACGATGGGAAAGGCGTCAAACTCGCGGGTGTCGCGGAAGGCGGTCCCGCCGCGACAGCAGGACTCCGGGGCGGCGATGTTGTGGTGGAGTTCGCGGGCAAGAAAATCGAGAACATTTACGACTATACCTACGCCCTCGAGGCCGTGAAGATCGGCGAGCCCGTGGACATCGTGGTCCGCAGGGGCGACGAGCAACTCACGATGAAGGTGACGCCTGGCGCACGGGAGTAGCCGCACGAACGCCGTGGTGCCGCTCAAGTTCCACCCGCCACGCGGGCATGTCCGTGACGTGCACTGCCCCGATCTCCTGCAACGCCGCCGCGTAATCCGAGGCTGCCCGTCCACCGATCGCAATCGCAGTATCCTCCGGCAAGGTCTTCCTCATCTTGCGCAGCGCAGGCGGCATCATCGGGTCATCGCCGGGATAAACAATGCTGAGGGCCACGATGCGCGCCTTGACGGTGCGGGCCGCGGTCACAATCTCCTCCACGGGCAGGTTGGGCCCGAGGTGCGTAACGTGCCACCCCTCGACCGCCGCCACCGCCGCGGCCATCAGCGCACCCAATTCATGCCATTGCCCGGCCGGTGTGGCGCACACGAGGGACGCCGCGCCTGAGGGGACCTTGCGTTCGAGGCGGACATTCGACAGGTAGGTTCGGATCGCGCTGGAAGCAAGGTGCTCGTGTGCGATGCGCAGACTCCCTTCACGCCAACCCTCACCCACTTCGTGGATCAGTGGCGCGATGAGAGTATCGATTGTGTTGGAGGTGCCGAGGTCGGCCTCCGCGCGATAGAGCAAGGCCTCCAGCGCTTTCCCGTCAAGGTTCTTGATGCTGCGAAGGGCCTGCGCGATGATGTGGCCGGGGGTGGGCGAATCCGCCGGTGCTAGATTTTGTCCCTGTGCTACTTCACTCTCTTCCAACAGAAGCCCCAATTCATCTGTGGGCAAATGGGCGACTTGGCCCACGCTCCAGCCCGCTTGAGTCACCCAGTGGAGGAGGCTGAGCCGCCGCACGTCGTCATCGGAATAAAGGCGGCGGTTTGTGGGAGTCCGGCGCGGCTTGACCGCGCCGTAGCGCCGTTCCCAGGCGCGAATCGCATGCTGCGTGAGGCCGCTACGCGCGGCCGCGACTTGGATAGGGTGCCATCGTTCGGGGTTCATGGGGCCATTGTAGCCTGCTTGTCTTGAATTTGTCTATTATTTTGTTGACTGTCACAAGTTGCCTTATTTCAGACAGTTGAGTTTCAAATGGGAGTTATGGGAAGAATGAGATGAATGGGATTTTGCCTTGCCGAGAATAAATATTGCAAGCATTTATGGGATGATGACGGCAAGCAGTGGCACCAAAGATAGTCGTGCAAGACTCATTCTGGAATGTTTCGTTATGGCGCTGCTGTTATTTAGACATTATTTAGACAATATGGATTTTCCAATGCTTAGAAGAGCTTACGGCGAAGCGGCGCACCAAGGCTGCCGCAAACCCAAATCGTTCTACCCCGTCTGTGCGGGCGGGGGCCAACTGGTCACGCCCACAGCACTCGCGCGTGCGTGGGGCGCACGTGTCACCCGCGAAACCTCCACCAACCCTCTGCACACGTGCAAGGGCCAGGAGCGGTCCTCGTCCGCACAGACTTCCCCAAACAACGGGTACAGTTTTCGCCAAAAACCAGTACAATCAAGCTCGCAAGGCGGTAAAGGAGATGCAGAATGACGGGCAGCGGCTCGAAGGTGTGGTCTCAAGCGGACTGGCAGCGCATCGAACGGGACCTCGGCACCGCGGCACTCCATGCAGCCGGCGACGATGAGGCGCGGACGGTCATCGTGCGCCAGGCCCGCGCGGTGCTCCAGCAGTACAGCACGAGCTTCTTCGCCGTGACCCGTTTTCTCCCCCCGCGCAAACGCGCACAGGTCGAGATTATCTACGCCTCGGTGCGTTACCCGGACGAGATTGTAGACACCTTTCCCTTGAACGCGGCGGAGCGCCTGCGCTGCCTCGATGAATGGCGCGCCGGCTATGAGAAGGGCCTTCGCGCGCGAAAGCTCCAGAACTCGCTGAGAGAAGGCGTTCCTCCATTCGTGGCGGCATTCACCCGTGTCGTGCGGGAGACCGGGATACCGGAGGAGCACTACCGCTCTTTCCTTGACGCCATGCGTCTCGACGTCGAGCCGCGTCCGTTTTCATCACTGCCCGACCTCATTGATTCCTACATCTACGGCAGCGCCATCGTCGTGGGGTATTTCCTTACCCACGTGTACGGACCGGCAAGGCCCGGCGATTTCGAGCGGGCGCTGGAGTCCGCGCGCAACCTGGGCATCGCGCTGCAGTTGACCAACTTCGTGCGCGACGTGGGAGAAGACCAGCGGCGGGGACGCCAGTATCTTCCGCTTGATCTGCTCGCCGAAGAAGGTATTGCCTGGGTGGACACAACGGATCTGCGCCAGCACGATGGCCTGCGCAGAGTCATACGCAAGGTAGCCCTGGAGGCGCGTGCGCACTATGCAGCCGCACAACGCAATTTGGACGCCTTCGCGCCGGACAGCCGCACCGCGATCCAGGCGTGCATCGACGTCTATGGCCAACTGAACGACCGCATCCTCCGCAGTGAGGACGGCTTGGCACGGCGCGAGAGCGTGCCGATGACGCAGAAGTTCCGGGTGCTGCCTTCAAGCAAGTACTGGCGTCTACCCCTAGCCTATCTCGGCTGGTAGCAGGTCCACCATGCAAGAAACGAAACCGGTCGCCATCGTCGGGGGTGGTTTGGGCGGCCTGAGCGCCGCTATTCACCTGCGTGCCGCGGGACACCCCGTGACGATCTACGAGGCCAACGCGCGCGTGGGCGGACGCGCCAATGTGATCGAGGCGGAGGGGTTTCGTTTTGATACCGGTCCCTCGCTGTTGAATTATCCTTGGGTGTTTCGGGAACTCTTCGCCGCCGCCGGCCGCCGCATGGAAGACTACGTGACCCTCCTGCCGGTGGACCCCTCCGTGAGTTTTCAATGGCCAGACGGCACGGCATTCACCCTATCGAGCAACCTCGAGAGGCTCCTGGCCGAATGTGACCGTCTTGAACCCGGTTCCGGTCCCCGCGTGCTGGCCTACCTGCGCGACGCGGCGGTCAAGTACGGGTTGGCCTTCGACAAACTCATCAGCCGGAATGAAGACAATCCGCTGAAGTGGGTGGGCGCGCTCTCGCCCCGGGAGATGGCGTGCCTCAGCGTGTGGCGCTCGCTGTACAGTGAACTCGGGCGCTTCTTCCGCAGCCGCTACATCAAGGAGGCGCTCGGTTCCTACGGCATGTATCTCGGCGGTTCCCCGCACACGCTGCCGGGGTTCTTCTCGATCCTGCCGTATGGAGAACTCGCGTACGGCCTGTGGCTTCCCAAGGGCGGTATCTATGGCCTCGTCGAGGGAATGGAACGCCTCGCGCGTGATATCGGCGTTGAGATCAGGACCGGGTGCAAGGTCAAGCACATCCTCACAGACCATAACCGGGTAAAAGGAGTGCTTCTAGCCGGCGGCGAATCCCTTGAGTACCCGATTGTGGTCTCCAATGTCGACGTGCCTACAACCGACACACAGTTGCTCCAGGCCAACGGCCTCTCCGATGTACTGCGCCGCAGAACCGAAAGAACGCGCATGACCTGTGGCGTCTTAACCTTCTATTGGGGCATTCGCGGCAAGGTCGACGGCATGCGCCATCACACGATCTATTTGCCTGATGATTACCGGGGCGCCTTTGAGGATCTCACCCGGAACCGGCGCATCCCGCGCGGCTTGCCCTTCTACGTGAGTGTGCCGTCGGAGACCGACCCTGGCCTCGCGCCTGAAGGCGACACGGCGATGTTTGTCCTTGTCCCAACGCCCCTCCTGAGCGAAATGCCGGATATCGATTGGCCCGCCGAGACAGCCCGGGTCAAGGCCCAAGTCCTTGCACGCCTGCAGTCGCACGGCGCTGCCATCTCCCCGGATCGCATCGCTTTCGAGCGGATCTGGACACCCCGGGATTGGAGCAATTCCTTCGGCCTCTTCGACGGATCCGCATTTGGGGCCGCGCACAACTTCTTTCAGGTGGGACCATTTCGCGCGCGGAACTACCTCGAAGAGGTCGAAGGGATGTATTATGCCGGTGCCAGCACCACACCGGGCACCGGCATGCCCATGGTTGTCCTGGGCGGCCGCCTGACTGCGGAAAGGATTCGGGCGCGTGCATGTTGACTCCTACGGAAAGGGCAGTACCGCGTTTGTAGGCATTCATGGATGGGCGGGCAATCACCGCACGTTCCAGCCGCTGAAGCCCTATGTTCCGCGTGACGCCACGCTTTACAGCGTGGACCTTCCCGGGTACGGCAGATCGAAGCACCCGAAGGAATGGACGCTGACTGACGTTGCCAATGCCATCGTGGAACTCCTTCCCACCATCTCCAAGAAGCCGGTCACGTTGCTCGGCTATTGCGGCGGGGGCAACCTGGCCATGCTGGCGGCCAAACACGCGCCCGAACGCGTGGCGCGCTTGGTTCTGCTGGACCCCTTCGCCTACATGCCGCTGTACTTTCGTGTCTTCACGTGGGGGGCATTTGGACGGCGTGCGTACATGACCGCATTCGGCACGGCTTTCGGCAGACGACTCACGAACACGGCGCTCAGCAGCAAGCGCACAGGGAAGGCGAACCTCACTTCGTCCTTTGAAAAGGTTGACCACGCATTCATTCTCGAGGTCTTGCGCGCATTCCGGGATGTGCAGCCCTGCGCGTACTTCGGGGATCTCCGCATGCCCATCGACCTGGTGTATGGCCGCCGGTCCTTTGGCGCGGTGAAGCACTCGGTGAGGCTCTGGCAAGAGGTCTGGCCCCACGCCCGAGCCATCGAGCTGCACGATGCAGGCCACAGCCCCCTCGTGGAGGCCACCGCGCAGCTCGCGGAAGTGGTCTTCGCGGAAGCTCCCCGGAAACAGACCAAGACATCAACCGCGGGCCGCCCTGCGCGCAAGAGCGCAAGGAAGCGGCGATAGTCAGGAAGGGACGCTTGTGTTTGCTCTTGGGTGCGTAGTCCTGGCCATTGCTCTATGCGTGTTGGCACTTTGCATCTGGAACGCGCTCGCGTGGCCCGCTCCAGGTCTTCCCGGCGCACCACAGGATGAAGGCGCGGTCTCGGTGCTCATTCCCGCGCGCAATGAGGCTTCTTCCATTCAGGACTGCGTGGAATCCGCATTGGCTCAAGGCGATATCGCTGTCGAAATTCTCGTGTACGACGACCATTCCACCGATGGCACGGGGGAGCTTGTAGCGGCACTTCAGACACGCGACGCGCGCGTCCGCGTGCTGCAGCCTATGAACTTGCCGGAGGGCTGGTGCGGCAAGAACTTCGCCTGCGCCCGCCTTGCTGCCGCGGCCCGCGGTCAATGGCTGCTGTTCCTCGACGCGGATGCCCGCTTGCGGGACGGCGCCATCGCACGCATGCTGCACGAAGTGAAGTCGCGGAACGTGACGCTGCTGTCGTGCTGGCCCGGCTTTGTGATGAGCGGTTTCGCGGAACGCCTGCTGATGCCTATGCTCAACTTCCTGGTCTTCAGCATTTTTCCCGCGCCCCTTTCGTTGTTCCGGTGGGATGCCAGTCTCGGTCTCGCTCACGGCGCGTGTCTTTTCGTGGAACGTGCGGCCTACGCGCGCGTTGGCGGACACGAGGCGGTCCGCAACGAGATCTTCGAGGACACCCGCATCGCCCGCGTATGGCGCCAGCGCGGCGAACGCGGCATCTGCCTCGACGGGCAAGACGTCGTGCGGGTCCGCATGTACGGCTCGTTCGCCGAGATCTGGCGCGGGTTCCGAAAGAACTTCTTTCCCGCGTTTCATCATGCCTATGTCTTCTGGATCTTTCTCGCATTTCACGCAGTGGTCTTTCTGCTGCCCTTCGCGGCACTTCTGCTGTTGATGATCGATCTCCAAGTCGCATTCCCGTGGATCGCGGCCGCCGCAACGGTGCTGGCCTCGCGCCTCGTCATCGCGTGGCGATTCCGGCAGCCGTTGTGGCCCGCCCTCTTGCATCCCATCGCCGAAGTTGCGCTGCTAAGTCTCGGGGTTACTTCGTGGTGGCGTTGCGCCACGGGACGCGGCGTCGACTGGAAGGGCAGGCAGTACCGTGCCACCCACTGAGCGCGACCAAGGCAGCACTCCGTGAGCAATCAGCAGAAAAGCGCGGTCATTATCGGCGGCGGTCTGGGCGGTCTCGCAGCCGCGATTCGTCTCGCCGCGCGCGGATGGCGCGTGACCCTCTGCGAACAAGGCCCGACCCTTGGCGGCAAGATGAACCGCATTCAATCCGAAGGCTTCACCTTCGATACGGGTCCATCCCTCATCACCATGCGGTGGGTTTTCGAAGAGCTGTTTACCGCGGCGGGCAAACGCATCGACGACTATCTCAGCTTCACGGCG
This sequence comes from Candidatus Hydrogenedentota bacterium, assembly GCA_020849535.1. Taxonomy (GTDB): domain Bacteria; phylum Hydrogenedentota; class Hydrogenedentia; order Hydrogenedentales; family SLHB01; genus JAHDWY01. The sequence continues at coordinate 25,496 of JADLGB010000312.1, read as the reverse complement.
ATGCGCCCTCTGGCGCGCTATCGCTTCGACGACGGCACGCAGTTCACCTACTCGAGCAACCTGCCGGAGTGGCTGGACACGGTGCGTTCGCTCGAACCGCGCGATGTCGATGGCTTCTTCCGTTTCCTCCGGCTGGGCGCGCGAATCTTCGAGTTGTCGAAGGCCACGTTCCTGCGGCGTCCACCATCTTCACCGCCCGACCTCGAGGCCCTGCGCGCGCTGCGGCACTTCCCGCTGCGCCACGCCTGGGGCAATTACCACAAGGCAGTGGCCGCCCACTTCAGAAGCCCGCATCTGCGGCAACTGTATGACCGCTACCCGACCTACGTGGGATCGTCGCCGTACCGCAGTCCCGCGACGCTTCTGGTGATTCCCTACATCGAGTTCGCCTTCGGCGGGTGGTACGCGGACGGCGGTCTGTACCGGATCATAGAGAGCCTCGCGCAGATTGCGCGGGAACTGGGCGTGGAACTCCGTACTTCCACGCCGGTCGCGCGCATACTCCATCGTGCCGGGCGTGTGGAGGGCGTGGAACTGTCCGGCGGCGAGCGCATCGCGTCGGACGTCGCGATCATGAACGGAGACGCGTCCCTTGCCCCGCAGTTGCTCGGTGACGCGCGGGACACGACCCTCACGGAAGGCAGGCGCTCGATGTCTGGCCTCGTGTTCCTGTGGGGTGTTCGGCGCTCGCTACCCGAATTGCATCATCACACAGTCTACTTCTCCCGCGACTACCCCGATGAGTTCCGGGACCTCTTCGACGTGCGCCGCTTTCCCGAGGATCCCACGGTGTACGTCAGCGCGCCCAGCCGCAGCGATCGGAGCCTCGTGCCCGGGGAAGGCGAAGCGTTCTTCGTCATGGCAAATGCACCTGCTAACGATCGGGATGAGTGGAACGAAGACGATATCGATGCGGCGCGAGCGCGCGTGCTTGCGCGTTTGCGCAAAGGGGGATTTCCGGCAAGCGAAGATGATGTCGCCGTGGAACGCGTGTGGACGCCCCGGCAGCTTGCGCGGCGCTACACTATGCCGGGAGGCGCGATCTACGGCACCCACTCGCACGGCTGGAAGAATGCATTTCTCCGTCCGCCCAACCAGGACAAGCGTTATCACGGGCTCTACTACGTCGGCGGGAGCACGCATCCGGGCGGCGGCACACCGACGGTCCTGCTTTCCGCGGCCATGACGTGCGAGCTCATCCGGAGCAATGAAGGTGCGTAAACGTCTCCTCGCGGCACTGGGCGCGGCCTACATCTTCTTCTGGCTGGGAGGCGTGGGCGCGTACTGGTTCCTGGGCGAACCGCCCGCCCACGTGGCGTGGACCGCACCGTTGTTCCTGAGTCTCGCGGGGGTGCTGGTGTTGCTCACCGCGGCGCGAGAGGATCGGCCGCGCATCCTCGCGTGCGGCGCGGTGGGCCTGCTCGCTGAGATGGTGGGAGTGCACACGGGATTCCCTTTCGGCTCGTACATCTACACGAAGGCGCTATACCCGCACGTCGTTGGCGTGCCGCTGGTGATGGTGTGCGCGTGGTTCATTCTGGTAGCGTACGTTCAGGAGATGCTGCGCGAAGCGGCGCTTCCCGCGTGGGCGCGTGTGGGTGTGGGCGCGGTGTGGTTGACCTCCATCGACCTGATCATTGATCCCCTGGCCGCGGGACCTCTCAAATACTGGGTTTGGGAGTATCCAGGGATTTACTACGGCATCCCCGCGACGAACTTCGCGGGATGGCTGCTGGTTTCGCTCGCCGTGTGCGCCATCGCCGGACAAACCTGGCGGCCCAACCCGCACGCGCGACCGATCGGGCTCAGCATCATCTTGTTCTTCACCAGCATCGCGTTGGCCAAGGGCATGCTACTGGCCGCGGCGATCGGCGCGCTGCTCTGCATCCTTCACGCCACCCTCAGCCGGAGGATGCGCCGCCTACATCAGTGACCCGGAGTGCCGGACGGCGCCACCTTGCTGACCTTTTGGGCGCGTAGGTTGAGCATCTCCACAAACAGCGAGAAGCCCATCGCAAAGTAGATGTATCCTTTCGCGATATGGTGCCCCATGCCGTCGGCAATGAGCATGACCCCGATGAGCAGCAGAAACGAGAGCGCGAGCATCTTGATCGTGGGGTGCCTCATGACGAAGTGGCTTACAGGACCCGAGAAGGCCATCATCACGCCCACCGCGATCATCACCGCCGCGATCATGATGGGGATTTGATTGGACATGCCCACCGCGGTGATCACGGAGTCGAGCGAGAACACGATATCCAGCAGCATGATCTGCACGATGACCGAGGCGAATGAGGCCGCCGCCTTCTTCGCGGTGTCCGCGTGCTCATGCCCTTCAATCCGCTCGTGAATTTCATAGGTGGATTTCGCGAGAAGGAAGAGTCCGCCAACGATCAGAATGAGGTCCTTGCCGGAGATCGCGTGCTCGAGCACATGGAACAGCGGGGTAGTCAGCTTCATGATCCAACTGATGCCCAGCAGAAGCAGGATGCGCATCCCCATGGCAAGGCCCAACCCGATCGTTCTCGCCTTGCCCTGCGTCGCGGGGTCGAGTTTTCCCGTGAGGATCGCGATGAACACGATGTTGTCGATGCCCAGCACGATCTCGAGGCTGGTGAGTGTCACCAGTGCAATGAGGCTTTCTACAGTCAGTAAGTCGGACACGGGGAGATGCTCCTTCTACATGGGAATGAAGTCGCTGGACCTTGGCTGTCATGCGCAAGCGCGCCAAAGATAGCAGAGTGCGGGGTGACCCTCAACTTGACTCGGGGAAGATTGTATCAGGCGCGGTGCGTGCTTGCGGGCTACGAGGCGATGCGCATGCGCCGTACGGCCAAGGCCGCCAGGCCGGCAGCCATGAGCACCATGGTTCCCGGCTCCGGCACGATGGCGGGCGCGTCCTGCGGGGAAGATTTGGTGGCAGAGCGATACGTCGCGGAGCCGGCATACCGGAACTCGTCATCCATTCCGGGTTCGATGTCCCAACTGAACGGTATCGAAAACCTTTGATCCTCGTTTTCGTACGCGTTCCCGACGGAATCCGCGGAACTGTAAGCAGGGGCGTCCGGCGTCAGGTATCCATCCGGGGGGAGTGCATCCGGACTCTGGGCGAACAGCATGCTTCCGCTGACCATGACCGCTCCGATGCAGAATACCAATACACAGATACGACGCAGCACGAAACAGATCTCCTCTAAGACCGAAAAAGGAAGGCTATGAACCACATCAGATAGCCGCCGGTCACCCACTGCGGCGAGCACCGCACTGGCGGCTTGTCACAACCTCGGATGAGAAGAGAGCAGTATTTGTGCCAACAATTATCCAAAAGCTAAATTATGTTAGGGAAAAGCTTTACACAAAGGGTGGGATTAACGCGCGCACGGGTGGCTTCCTCACAACACCCGTTGACAATGTCTTTTGTGAATAACTATTGTTCACCAATGACAATTGTTTTATATTCAGATTATCTTTCCACCTGGTTGGCCCGCGCGATACCGGCGAGTCAGCGGCGGCGTGCCGCGATATGGAAGCTCCAATACTCGTCACAGCCCGGATTGTGTTCCAGCACTTCCATGCCTTCACCTTGGAGAAAGGGAAGGAGGATTTGCCAGGTAGGGGACCATTTGTGGGTGCCGCCTACCCAAGCCCCGCCCGGCCGCCACAGGAGCATGGATTCGTGTGGCAAATACAGAAAGAGGACGCCGCCGGGCCGCAGCTTGCCGATCCACAGCCGCAAGGCATCCTGCCAGCGGGCGAGATGCTCCAGGCAGTGCGAACTGAAGATGAAGTCGAATCCGCCGTCCGGGTAGCGGTCGAGGCGGTAGGCATTTTCGCCGAGGCGGTCGTCAACGGGCGTCGCGCCCGGAAAGGGCCATTGATTGGCGCCGATATCCAGGCCCTTGCCGGAGCAGAATCGCCTGGCAGTTTCCAAGATGTGCGAAGCCGCGTTACCGGTGTGCAGATACTCAGGGTAGTCTTCGCCCCGGTAGAGGTAATGAACGCCATCTTCTCGCACGACCCGCTTGACGTGGCGGCGCTCCGCGAGACAGCGCAACGCGGGGATGATCTCGTCCGGGTGCCGGAAGGCCCTCGATAGCTTGCTGGCCAGACTCATACCAGCCACCCTCAACGGCCGAGGTAGCGCAAGGCCAGCACGGCGATGTCGTCGGTCTGGGGGGCTTCTTCGTTGAAGGCGCGTACTTCGGCCACCACCGCCTTCACCAGCCTGTGGATTGGTTCCGCGCGGTGTTTCTGCAGGACCTTTTCGATGCGCTTCTCCGAGAAGAGTTCGCGCTCCAGATTCATCGCCTCGCTGACCCCGTCGGTATAGAGAAAAAGGCCGTCGCCCGGCTCCAGCAACACCCTGCCGTCCGAATACTCGCCCTGCGCGGACACGCCGAGCACGAGCCCGCCGGGGTGGGCCACCGGCTCAATGGCGCCGCTGGTCCGGATGACGTACGGCGGCTGGTGGCCCGCGATGCAATAGTCGATCTCGCCGGTCGCCGTATTGAGGATGCCGTAGACGAGCGTGACAAAGAGGCCCGCGCTGTAATCGGCGCACAGGAGCTGGTTGACCTGATGCAGGCACTCCGCCGCCGAGTGGCCGCGCAGGGCGGTGGCCTTCACGAGGGTGCGCGACACGGCCATCATGATCGCGGCGGGCACGCCCTTGCCGGCCACGTCGCCAATGACGAAGCCGAGGCGGTTGGCGTCGATCAGAAAGAAGTCATAGAAGTCGCCGCCCACGGAGCGCGCGGGGATCATCTTGGCGTGGATTTCGAAATCGCTGCGGTCGGGGTATGGGGGAAACACGCCGGGGATAATCGAGCGCTGGATCTTCGCGGCGACGTCCAGTTCCTGCTGCACCGCGCTGAGACGGTCGCGGGCCGCCGCGGCTTCCTTGCCCGCGAGCAGTTCCCGTGTAGTCTTTTCCAGGGTGATTTCCAGGTCCTTGAAATCGATCGGCTTCGTCAAGAAGTCGAAGGCGCCCCGGTTCATGGCGGTGCGGATGTTCTCCATATCGCCGTATGCCGAGACGATGATCGCCTTATGCGGCTTGCCGTGCTCCGCCAATTTGGACAGCAGTGTCAAGCCATCCATCTCCGGCATGTTGATGTCGGTGAGGATGATGTCGATATCGCCGTCGGCGTCGAGCTTTTCCAGGGCATCCACGCCGTTCCGGGCAAAGACGAACTCGAACTCGGATTCGCGGATTCTCCTGCGAAACCGCTGGCGTATCAAGGTTTCCAGGTCGGGCTCATCGTCCACGACCAATAACTTTATGGGCATGATCGCAAGATCCTTCAGTCGTATCATGGGCACAGGGCGGACATCATGCGCTTCAACTCGTCGAAATCAAGGGGTTTGGTGAGAAGCGCGGCCGCACCCGCCCGCTCGGCCTCGGCACAGCGCGCCTCATCGTTGAACGGCGCAATCATATATACCGCCGTATGCGCATAGCGTTCCCTAATCCGGCGCAGCAATTCGACGCCGCACATCCCCGGGAGGTTGATGTCTGAGAGCACGAGCACGAGATCGGCGGCGCCGCGTTCGAGGCTCTCGAGGGCGGATTCCGCGGAAAGCGCGAACGCCAGCGTCAACGTTCCCGCCTTGAGTTCTTTACGAAATCGTTGCCGAAACAACGATTCGGTGTCGGCTTCATCGTCCACAACAAGCACGTTCATGGTTTCTCGCGAGTCCTCACGGGAGGCTTCTTGGGCAACGCGATGGCGAATTCGGTGAACGCGCCGGGTTCCGTGTCCACAATCAACTCTCCCAAGTGTTCACGCACGATGATATCGTAACAGATCGAGAGACCCAGACCGGTCCCCTCGCCCACCGGCTTGGTCGTGAAGAATGGATTGAAGATGCTGTCGCGGATCTCTGGCGGAATGCCGGGCCCGTTGTCGCGCACGCGAATCTCGACAAACTCGCCCGCATCCCGCGTGCGGACGGTGAGGATCGGGTGGAAGTCCGCTCCCAACGCCTTGCGCTTCTGGTGAGCGGCGTAGCAGCCGTTGTTCACCACATTCAGAATGACGCGGCTGAGATCCTGGGGCACCACAGGGATCGAGCCGATTCGCTCGTCGTACTGTAAGTCGAGCCGGATGTTGAACGACGCGTCGCGTGCCCGCAAGCCGTGGTAGGCGAGCTTGACGTATTCGTCCACCAGCGCGTTGATATCGGTGGTCTGACGCATATGCTCGGAGCGCGAATGTTGCAACATGCCGCGCACGATGCGATCCGCCCGCCGGCCGTGGTCGTGAATCTTCACGGCGTTTTGCTCGATGTCGCGCAGCAGCGCCTCGACCTCCTCCGGGGCGGCCGCTTCGGAGTTCAGCAACGCGCGCAGTTCCTGGATCAGTTCCACGGTGAGTTCCGCGAAGTTGTTCACGAAGTTCAAGGGATTCTTGATCTCGTGCGCGATCCCCGCGGTCAACACGCCGAGGGACGCCATCTTCTCCTGCGTGATGAGCTGGCGCTGCGTGTCTTTCAGCTTTTCGAGCGCCTGATGCAGCTCGGCGTTCTTCTCTTCCAACTCGCGGGTGCGTTGCGCGACTTTTTCTTCGAGGGTGCGGCTGTAATCCTGGTGCAGCTTCTGCGCCCAGCGCCGCTCCGAGATATCGGTCACGCTACCGCGCACCAGCTTGCGCCCGGTCGCGGGCAAGCGCACCAATCGGACCTCTGTCGGGAAAGTCCGGCCCGACTTGTGCTGGCAGGTGATCTCGAATTTCAGGGCACCGCCTTCGAGCGCACGCTTCAACCGTTCCTGAACCAGATTCTCCACCGTTTGCCCGGTGAGGTCTCTGGCCGAGGTGACTTCGCGCGGCCCGACGTTTCGCATTTCCTCCGCGCTGTAGCCGAACATGCGCTGCGCGTTATCGTTGGAGTCCACGAACAGCGCGGTTTCCGCGTCGATTACCACGATGGCCTCGGGCGCGTGCTCGACGAGAATCCGGAAGCGTTCCTCGCTTTCCTGCAAGGCGCGTTCCGCGGCCCGCCGCTCGCTGATGTCGCGGATGAAGGCGCTGAAGGTATGGCTGTCTCCAATCCGCACGTGCGTCATGGAGAGTTCGACGGGGAACTCGTGCCCATCGCGATGGAGCGCTGTCATCTCGATCCGGCGGTTCATCAAGTACCCTTCGCCAGTCTCCAGGAATTGTTCACGGCCGCGTTCGTGCGCGTCCCGCTGGTTGAGCGGCAAGATCACGGCGGACAACCGTTGCCCGAGCACCTTCTCGCGGCGCCAACCGAACATCGCCTCGGCCTGCGTGTTCCAGCCGATGATCATGCCGGACGCGTTCATCGCGAGATAGGCATCCATGGCATTGTCGATGACGGCGCTGTTGCGCCGTTCGCTCTCGCGAATGGCCCGCTCCCACAGTTTGCGTTCGGTCACATCGCGAAAGCTGAGCACGATGCCCGGCACGCCCGCCGTGGGGTGCAGCCGGTTGCCCGCGGTCTCGAAGTAGCGCCACGTGCCTTCCTTGTGGCGCACGCGGCAGGTCACAACCGGCGCGGCCTCGTCGGCCCGGCGCGGCCTTCGGTAGGCCTGCTGCAATGCGGGCAGGTCTTCCGGGTGCACGTACTCGCTGCTCGCGTTGCCGACCAGGTCTTCGGTGCGATAGCCGAGCACGCGATGGACGGACGGTGTTACGTACGTGATCCGCCCTTCCTCATCGATCACCGCCATGATGTCTTGCGAATGCTCAACCATTGACTGAAACGCGTCGCGCAATTGCAGGGGCTGTTCGGCTTTGCGGGCGCGGCGGCCCGCGGCCATCACGATGGACACGAGGTTGGCGATGGCGGAGGCGAAATTCTCTTCATCGGACACCCACGTGCGGGCCGGCCCCACATGTTCGTTACACAGGACGCCCAAGTTGCGGCCCCCTTCGAGGATGGGCACATCCAACATCGAAGTGATTCCGAGCGGGACCAAATACCCGTCGCGAAACTCCCGGGTGCGGGAGTCGCTCAAGGCGTCATGCGCAACGATGCGATGCTCGACACGCAGCGCCTCGAAATAGTGGGGATACTCCGCGCGCCGCAGGTCCTCGCTCTGCTTGAAGGTGTCTTCGCTCAGTTCGTACAGGACAGCACAGCGCAGCGACTCGTCCCTGGGCCCATACTTCCACACGCTGACGCGCTCGCATTGCAGGGTGCGGGCGGCCACTTCCACGATGTCGCGCAACGCGCTTTCCGCGTCCGCCCCACCGGTAATGGTAATTTTCGAGAGCTGGACGAGGGCGTTGTTCTGGTTGCGCAGCCTACGCGCGGTCACGCGTGTGGCATCATCGGCCAGGGCTTCTTTGTCATCTTTTACGTGCAAGGGTTAAGACTCACCATTCGGCGCGATGCGCCGGGACCAGCGCCCCATGCGGGGCAGGGACTGCTGCTATTCTACCCGAACGCCATTGCCAGCGAGAAACGCCCGAGGTGGCGTGGGCATCGTGGCCATGGTCTTCCACGCAGGGGCCGAGTATGGGAATCATGGGAAATATGGGAACTATGGGACGCAATACACCCTCCCCGCCTGCGGGGAGGGCTGGGTCCGTGTGCGCCCGCGTGCTCTCCCTTGGGGACTATTCACATCATGTGATTTGTGCTAGGATTAGGCTCGATTCATAGTGGCAAGAACTGCAAGGCTGGCCAAACATGTGTAAATCCGCGTGGTGTTTCTTTTTCTGTTTGGCGTTTGCCGCTTGGCGGGCGCATGCCGCGGAGGAGTCCCCTGCCCCGCAATCCGAAGCGCATTCTATCCTGGCCGCGAAGTGCTATACCTGCCACGGCCCGGACCAACAGAAGTGCGGGCTGCGCCTTGACTTGGAAGAGGCCGCTCTCCAGGGAGGGCAGTCGGGACCGGCCATCGTCATCGGTGATCCCGACGCGAGCCTCTTGATTCAACTGGTAAGCGGCAGGAATCCAGACCGCGTGATGCCGCCGAAAGGCGAACGCCTTGCGGAAGCCGAAATCACCGTGCTCCGCGATTGGATCGCGGCGGGCGCACCCTGGGCTCCGCAAACCTCTGGCACCCCGGCCGTTGCGCACACCGAACCCGCTCCGGCGCTTGCCGCACCAGAGCCCGAACCCGTTCCGGCCGTGGATGCCCCCGATAGTTTTGCCTCGAACGTTGCACCCATCTTTGCGGAACGCTGCGCCTCGTGTCATGGACCTGAGAAGCAGAGCAACGGTCTGCGCCTGGATAGCCTGGACGCCCTCCTGTTGGGAGGTGATTCGGGGCCCGCGATTGTGCCCGGCAATTCCGCTGAGAGTTTGCTCATCACCTTGGTTTCAGGCGGCGATCCGGATCGGGTCATGCCGCCCAAAGGCGACCGGCTCACGGAGGAGCAGGTCGCCACGTTGAAATCGTGGATCGACGCGGGCGCGGTGGGACCCGAGAAGGCGAGCGAAGAGCCGATCCAGGTCGCCACAGACCATTGGGCCTTCAAGACGCCGGTCCGGCCCGAGGCGCCCGCAGTGGCTAACGCTGCGTGGCCTGCCAATGACATCGACCGGTTCATCCTGGCGAAATTGGAAGGTCAGAACATCGCCCCGTCACCTGAGGCCGATCGGGCCACACTGATCCGGCGGCTGCACTTTGACCTGACCGGTCTCCCGCCCACTCCGGAAGAGGTGGACCGTTTTGTTACCGACGACACCCCGGGCGCATACGAGCGGCTGGTGAACCGCCTGCTGGCGTCGCCCCATTTCGGGGAGCGCTGGGGGCGCTACTGGCTGGACCTCGCCCGCTATGCGGATAGCGATGGCTATGAGAAGGACGGCGTGCGCCCCTACGCCTATCGCTACCGGGACTGGGTCATCGACGCGCTGAACCGTGACATGCCCTACGATCAGTTTGTCATTGAACAGCTTGCGGGCGATCTACTCCCCGGCGCGGACCAGGATTACCTGCTCGCAACCGGTTTCCATCGGAACACGCTGACCAACCGGGAAGGCGGCATCGACCCCGAGGAAGACCGCGACAAGCAGACCGTCGACCGTGTGAATACGACCGCGACGGTATTCTTGGGTCTGACCATGGGGTGCGCTCAATGCCATACGCACAAATACGACCCCATCACGCAGCGGGAGTATTACAGCTTCTACGCCTTTTTCAACGCGGCCATGGAAAAGGACATCCCCGCACCCATGCCGGGCGAGGAACTGGCGTATCGCGAGGCCAAGCAACGTTTCGACGGGCAAGTGGCGGAACTGCGCAAGACGGTCGACGAGTATCGCACCGTGCTCGCCCAGAAACTCCCGGAATGGGAAAAGGGCTTGACGGTTCCGCCTGAGGGCTGGAACGTGCTCGACCCTGTCAGCTACGCATCTTCAGGCGGGACCGAGTTCAGCGAACTCGAGGATCACTCTCTGCTGGCCGCGGGCTATCTTCCGCCCGAGGACAAGTACACCATCGTCGTGCGTTCCAAGGAACTGGGATTCAAGACGTTCCGCTTGCAGGCACTGACCCACGAGTCGCTCTCGAAGAAAGGCCCCGGCCGCGCGCAGAACGGCAACTTCGTCCTCGGCGAGTTCACGCTCTTCGCCGCGCCCATGAATGAACCGAACAAAATGCAGCAGGTGCAACTCGTGCGGCCCAAGGCCGACTTCGAGGAGCCGGGCAAGGAAATCGGATTGGCCATTGATGGCGATACGAATTCCGGCTGGGCCATCTACCGCGACACCAATTTCAATGAGGACCGCTACGCCACATTCGAGACGGATGAGGCGATCGGATTTCCCGATGGGACAATCCTAACCTTTGTGCTCGATCACCGGTACGGGCGCGGCCACAACATCGGACGCGTGCGGCTGTCAGCTTCGAAACTCCCTGCGGACGCCATCCAGTTTTCCGAACAGGTACACGCGGCCTTGAAGGTGAGCGCGGACCAGCGGACCGAGGAACAGAAGAATGTGGTGCTCGATTACTTCTGCAATCTCGACGCAAAGTACCGCGAACTCAGAGCGCCCCTGGATGCGCTTCTAAAAGCCGAGCCGCAGCCACCCAAGACCATGGCGCAGGCCCTCGTGCGGAATCCAGACCCCCCGAAGACGTTCGTCCACCTGCGTGGCGACTTCCTGTCCAAAGGCGACGAGGTGCAGGCGGCGACCCCGGCGATGCTGCCGCCGATGAAGGCACGCGGTGCGACGCCCGATCGGCTCGACCTCGCGCGGTGGATCGTGGACCCGGCGAATCCGCTGACCTCGCGGGTCTACGTGAACCGAATCTGGCAACGGCTGTTCGGGCGCGGCATCGTGGCGACACCAGATGATTTCGGGACACGCTGCGAGCCGCCTTCTCATCCGGAACTCCTCGACTGGCTTGCGATGGAAGCCATCGCGCGTGGGTGGAGCACCAAGGATCTGATCCGGCTCGTGGTCAATTCGTCCACCTACCGGCAATCGTCGGTTGTGCGTCCGGATGTCTATGAGCTGGACCCGGAAAACCACCTGCTGGCCCGCCAGAACCGTTATCACGTCGAGGCCGAGATCACGCGCGATGCCTATCTCGCCGCCAGCGGTCTGTTGTACGACGCCGTCGGCGGGCCCAGCGTGCGCCCGCCGCAACCGGCTGGGATTGCCGACCTCGGCTACGCAGGCCAAGTCAAATGGACCGAGAGCTCCGCGCCCGATAAGTACCGGCGTGGCGTGTACATCTTCTTCCAGCGCACGGTGCCCTATCCGATGCTGATGGCGTTCGATTGTCCGGATGCGAACAGCGCGACGCCGAGGCGCAACCGTTCGAACACGCCGTTGCAGGCACTGACGCTGCTGAATGACCCCGTCTTCTTCGAATGCGCGCAGGCCTTGGGCGGGCGCATCCTGCGGGAAGCGCCGGAGGACGAGACGGAGCGGATCCGCTTCGCATTCCGCCAATGCATGGGGCGCGTGCCCAGCGACGCGGAAGTGGCGCGGCTCCAGCAGTTCCTGGCGGATCAGCGCGGGGCGTTTGAGGGCGACCCCGAGCTAGCGGCATCGTTTGCCAACGCGCACACGCCGGAAGAGAAGAGCGCACCCGAGCGCGCGGCCTACGTGGCCCTCGCGCGGGTGATCCTGAATTTGGATGAATTCACCACGAGGGAGTGACGCATGGATCCGCGACTCGAACGCATACTCCAGTCCCGCCGCGACTTCTTGACGACGACGGCCAGCGGGCTGGGAGGCTTGGCCTTGACGTCGATGCTCTTGCAGGAAGGCGTGCTGGCGCACGCGGACGAACCGCTTCCGAAAGTGGAGAATCCGCTGGCCCCCAAGGCGCCGCATTTCGCGGCCAAAGCCAAGAATTGCATCTTCATCTTCATGGCGGGCGCGCCCAGCCAGATCGACCTCTTCGATCCCAAGCCAAAGTTGAACGAACTTGACGGCCAGCCGCTGCCGGAATCGATGACGGAGAATGTGCGCTTCGCGTTCATCCAGAAAGAGACCGCGGTCATTCGCGGCTGCCATCGCACGTTCGCACCCTACGGACAGTGCGGCATGGAGCTGTCCGATCTGCTGCCGCACATCGGTACCTGCGCGGACGACATCGCCCTCATCCGGTCAATGCACACCGACGCCTTCAATCACCACCCGGGCCAGCTCATGATGAACACCGGCGTCATGACCTTCGGGCGCCCCGTCATGGGCTCATGGATCACCTACGGGCTGGGCTCGGAATCGCAGAACCTGCCCGGCTACGTGGTGCTGAGCGCGGGCCGCGGCACCACGGGCGGCGCGTCAAACTGGTCGAGCGGTTTCCTGCCGTCCACGCACCAAGGCGTGCTCTTCCGCAATCAGGGCGATCCCGTGTTGCACCTGAGCAGCCCCGCAAACCTGCCCCATGATTGCCAGCGGCTTGGGCTCGACGCGATTCGCGATCTCAACCAGATGCGGTTTCAAAAGACGCAGGACCCGGAGATTCTATCGCGCGTCGCCACGTACGAACTGGCGGGCCGCATGCAGTTGGAGGCGCCCGAACTCATCGACTTCTCTAAGGAAACGCCGGAGACACTGGAAGCCTACGGCATCAGCCGCTCGGAAGGCGAGAAGTGGAAACCCCTGCGCAGCGGCGGGCCCGACGAATTCCAAACTTTCTCGTCCAACTGCCTGCTCGCGCGCAGACTGGTCGAGCGCGGCGTGCGTTTCATCAACATCTACCACGCAACCTGGGATCACCACGAGGACATCGATGAGCGGCTGCCGTTCAATTGCATGATGTGCGATCAGCCTATCGCCGCGCTCATCAAGGACCTCAAACCGCGCGGGCTGCTGGATTCGACGCTGGTTGTGTGGGGTGGCGAGTTCGGGCGCACGCCGCTTGGCGAGAACCGCGCCGGGTTCCGCAAACCGAACACGGGGCGCGATCATCATCCCTTCGCGTTCAGTATGTGGATGGCGGGCGGCGGCGTGAAGGGCGGCCAAGTCCTCGGTAAGACGGATGACATCGGCTGGAGCATCGTGGAAGACCCCATTCACGTGAACGATTTCCACGCGACGTTATTGCACCTGTTCGGCATCGACCACGAACGTCTCACGTACCGCTACCAAGGCCGTGACTTCCGGCTTACGGATGTGGCGGGCAAGGTGGTTCACAAGCTGCTCGCCTGACCGGCACGGATTGTATCGCCTACCGGCCGCCGCGGGAGTAGATGAGTTCGGCTATGGCCGGGTCGCCGCGTTGATAGGCGATGGCATACGGTGTCATGCGGGAACCGCCTTTCTGATTCACATCGGAACCGCGATCGATAAGCGCGCGCACAATGTAGATCGGGGCCTTGGCAGCCGCGATGTGGATAGGCTGGTTGCCTTGCGCGTCGCGCAGGCTGAGATCGGGCGCGTAGCCGATGAGCGTCATGGCCATTGAGAAGTTGCCTTCCGACAAGGCCAGGTGGAGCGCGGTGTTTCCTTTCCCGTCCTTGCCGTTGATGTCCGCTTTGCGCATCTCGGTGTTGACGATCTCGTACTCGATGTTTCCGTCCTCGAGTTTGCGCTCGCGAATCTCCCAACCTTGCCACTCGGTCAGCAGGTAGCGCACGATCGCCTCGCTGTCGGCGTGCGCGGCCGCGTGCAAGGGCGGCACGCCATCAGGATTCGCCAGGTTGGGATCCGCGTTGAAGCGAAGCAGCAACTCGACGATGGCATCGCGTTTGTTCTTGATAGCGAGATGCATCGGCGACCACCCCGTGCCCGTGAGGGCGTTGGCGTCGGCGCGGCGCTCCAGGAGGATCTGGGCGATCGTGAGTTTGCCATCGCGCGCCGCGCGGTGCAGAGCGGTGTTGCCGTCTTCGTCGCGGACATCCGGAGGAACGCCGGCCTCCAAGTGTTTCTTGACCGTTTCCACGTCGCCATTTCGTGCCGCCGTGTGAAAGGGGGTGAGCCCGAGGTGATCGCGCCGGACGGCGTCGCCGCCTTTGGGACCGCAGGCGGCGCACGCGGCGAGGAGCAGCATCACTGCTTTGGCTTTTGCGTATTGGGTTGTCATGCGTAGGGTGGAGTATAGACCCTTCTCTCCTGTGGCGGCAATGTGGGAGTCGGACCACCTGTGTTTGCAGCGCCCGCGCGGCCGGCGTACCGTGGAAGGGGGAGGTCACACGAATGCGACAGGAGACGATGACGCCACGCGAGCGATGGCTCGCAGTGTTGAATCGGGAGAAGCCCGACCGCGTGCCCATGGACATCTGGGCCACGGAGGAGACGTGGCAATCGCTGTGCGCGCACATGCGATGCGATCGCGGGGAGGCGTGCCAACGCCTGCACATCGATGTGCCGGTTACGTTGGAACCGCGCTATGCGGGCCCACCGCTGCCCGCGGGGCAGGACATCTGGGGCGTGTCGTACCGGCGCGTGGACTACGGCTCCGGCGTCTACGATGAATGCGCCAACAATCCTCTGGCAATGTATCAGACGATTGAAGAGATCGACGCAAACTATCGCTGGCCCTGCGCGGACTGGTTCGATTTCTCGGTGCTACCGCGCATCGCAGAGGAGCACCGCGACCGGCCCATTCGCGGCGGCGGTTCGGAACCGTTCCTCATTTACAAGTACCTGCGCGGCGATACCCAGGCATTTCTCGACCTATTGATGCATCCGGAGATCGTGCAGTACTGCCTCGAAAAGATGTTCGCGTTCAGCTACGAAATGACGCTGCGCATTTTCGAGACCGTGCCCGGCGCGGTGATGATCACGTACGTGGCGGAAGATCTCGGCGGACAGGACAATTTGATGCTTTCGCCAGAGCAGATCCGGGAGTTTCTATTGCCGGGCATGACGCGCATGATGGAACTCACGCGGCAGCATGGGTCCTACGTGTTCCACCACACCGACGGCGCGGTCCGCGAGATCCTGCCCGATCTCATCGCGGCGGGAATTCAGGTGTTGAATCCGATCCAATGGCGCTGCCGCGGCATGGAGCGCGAAGGGCTGAAGCGCGACTTCGGCGACGCGCTCATTTTTCACGGCGGCGTCGACAATCAGCAGACGCTGCCCTTCGGCACGGCGGACGACGTGCGCCGGGAGGTGTGCGACAACCTGCGGATCCTCGGCGCAAACGGCGGCTACATCCTGGCCCCGTGCCACAACATTCAGGCCGTCACTCCGCCCGAGAACATTCTCGCCCTGTACGAAGCCGGCTACGAGGAGGGATGGACCTAGAGGAAGCGGAGCGTCCACCGATTTCGCCGATTCAAGAAAGGGATTAGAAGAAGGGCACAGGCGTGTCGCCCGAGATTCAATGATGTTCCAGCGCAGAGGTGCGGAGGCGTACGCACGAGCGGGCGACATGGCCCACGCTGAGTAGATGTACCAGCAAGTCATTCGCGACTATCCGACGCGTTCGTACGCGAAGTCCGCGCGCAATCACCTGGCCGCGATCCGGGCGGTGACGCAGTTCGCGGAATAGTGCCATGGCGAGGATGTATAGAAGAGATTCCAGCTCGAAGGCACGAAGGAAGAGGGGGATAGAGGCTCGGTGCAATCAGTGGTAGACTTCTTCGTTTGGTTGCGGCTACGCTGCGGTGGGCTGTAAGTACCCTGGTCTTTCAAACATTGCGGCGACGCCGTGTCGCCGCAAGACGAGGTGATGCATGACTCGGCTAAACGCGGCGGAAGCGAGTGAATTCGCGCCTCTGTACACGTCCACCCTCGATGAGGTGGGCGTGTCCGCGGGCCGGCCTGTCCGCGTTGGGTCGTGGATGGCAGGCAAGGGCAGTTTCCGGTGTCTGCTGCCGGGAGACGCGGCGCATCCAGGGTGGCACTACGGATGCCCGGTGTATGTGCCTGATGCGCAGGACCACCGGCCCCACTCGCACGCGCACTTCGAGGTTTCCATCATCCGCCAGGGGCGGGCGCTGCATCGGACCTGCCACGCCACACAGGAGCTTGGCCCGCGCACGGTAATCGTGCTCGCTCCGAATATGACGCACGCCATACATGGAATCGAAGACCTTCACCAAACCAACCTCTACTACCTCACCGAATGGCTTGCGGACGACCTGATGGCGCACTGGCGGGAAGCGGGCCTGGTGCCCCTCTTTCTCGCCGCGGCCCTGTTCCGGCAGCCCAAGGACAGCCCCATCGCGCAATTCAATTTGTCCGAGGGCGAATTGGCCGCGGTGGACCACGAGTTGGCGGATATCGGACGCGAGTCTGTCGCGGTCCAGCCCTCCCTGACGTTTCTGCGCTCGAGTCTGCTCAAGACGCTGATCCTGCTGAGCCGCTCCTACACCCGCCAAACCCCGGTCGAGGTGGGTTTGGGTTTTCGCGAGGAGATCGTGATGGCGCTCGAGCACATCGAGGAGGCGATCCTCCGGTCGGAACCGTTCAATGTGGCGCAACTGGCCGAGAATCTGGGGTTGTGCGCGGACCACCTCAGCGCGATCTTCCGGAAGGCCACCGGCTGGAGTTTGATGACGTATTACCAGCGCAGACGCGTGCAGCATGCGTGCAACCAACTTCTGGATGTGCGCACGTCCATCACCGAGGTCGCCCACTCGCTGGGGTTCTGCGACTCGGCCCATTTCACGCATATGTTCCGAAAACACCAGGGAATGACGCCGATCCAATATCGCCAGCGCTACACCACCGCCCAGGGGCGGGGTCACTCGTGAGCCGAAGTCTGCGACGTCTCCGGTAGTACGAGCGGCTGCTCCGGCACGGTGTCTTCGCGGGGCATGTTGTCGATCATGAACTTGCCGCTCACCGCACACAGCACAAGCAAAGGCACGGCGCTACCGTAGCGCCCGATACACAGGTACCCGACCCCAAACAAACCGGTGTACACGCAGACAGTTCCCGCGAACCAGCCCAGCCAACCTCGAAGTGCTGAAGCCGCCCGAATCTCCGGGTGACGTTGGGCAACGGAGCCCCACCACCCGCCGGGCCGTACGCGCAGGTAGAATCGCTCCAGATGACCAGACGAAACCGGCGGAGTCACGTACATGACAAGCACCCAGAAGACCGTGCAGACGGCGGTGATGAATACGAATCGAATGGCATAGGTGTCGGATGCATAGAACCATTCGATGCGCTCCATGGTCCCCGGGTTGACCAGGCCGACAGCGGCAAGCAGCCTGCATAGCAGATTGCCGTTCGCCACGATGAGCGAGCTGACCATCGCGCCTATTTCCGCCCACGCGTTGACGCGCCACCAGTACCACCGGAGAAGGCCCACAAAGGCGCCCCCCGCGCCAATAGTCATCAGGTAGATCCATACCTTGGCCACATTGTCCGACTGCCACGCCGCGAGCGCGCCAATAAGCATCAGTATGAGCATGAGCAGACGGGAGACATTCACGTAGTGACGTTCGGAGGCATTGCGCACGAAGAAGCGTTTGTACAGGTCGCTGACCATGTACGAGGCGCCCCAATTTAGTTGCGTGCTCAAGGTGCTCATGAAGGCCGCGAAGAGCGAAGCCACCATGAGGCCACGCAGCCCGGACGGCATGAGTTCCGCGATCATCTTCGGATAGGCGAGTTCGTGGTCCTCGCCTGTCTGAAGCGGGAAGTACACCAGCGACGCCAGCCCGACGACGATCCACGGCCATGGCCTGAGCATGTAGTGAGCAATGTTGAACCACAGGAAGGCTTTGGCGGCGTGCCGCTCGTCCCGGGCCGAGAAGAGGCGCTGGGCGAGATAGCCGCTCCCCTGCCCGGTCGCCCACCATAGCAAGGCCATTTGCACGACGAAGGTGGTGATGGCGAGGTCCGTGGCTGTGCGAAAATCGGGCACAAAGTGAAGGACTTTCGGATCGACCCCGGGTGCGTCCAGCACCTGCTCCACCATGGCGACAGGACCGCCCAGGTGGACCAAGACGATGACCATGAGGGCAATGGCTCCAAGCATCGCGAGCGCGAACTGGAAGAAATCCGTCACAACCACGCCCCAGTATCCCGAGAGCATGGTGTAGCTGAGCGTCAGGACCACGAGAATTGCCACGGAGAACACCTTGTCCCAGCCCATCATCACGTAGAGGATCTTGCTCATGGCCAGCGTGACCCAGCCCATCACGATGCAGTTCACAAGCACTCCGTAATACACGGCGCCGAACGCGCGCAACACGGCCGCGGACTTGCCCTCGTAGCGTAGCTCCACGAACTCGACATCCGTCAGCAGCTCCGCGCGCCGCCAGAGGCCCGCGAAGAAGTACACGGTAAGCATGCCGCCCATCAGGGCGCTCCACCACAGCCAATTCTCGAAGATGCCGCCTTTGCGCACGAGTCCCGACACCACGAGCGGCGTGTCGGCGGCAAAGGTCGTGGCCACCATCGACGTACCCACCAGCCACCAGGGCAGGCTGCCCTCCGCCGTGAAAAACTCGCGCAGGCTGCGGCTAGCCCGCTTGGTGTAGTAGATGCCCACGAGCAGGGAGAACATCAGGGAAGCAGTGATGACCGTCCAATCGAGGAGATCCAGTTTCATGCTTCTCCAACTCCTTTGCCTGTGTGCATAGGCCCGCGCCCGCGCGAAGACCACGCTCAGTCCATGGCAGGCCAGTCCGAGAGATTCAGTTGCAGCGCTTCCTGCTCCGTGAGATAGCGAAGCAGTTCTTCCCGGTCGCCTTTCAGAATCAACGTTTCGGAGGGCAAGGTACAGATGCCGGCCCGCCCGTCTGTCTCGTACATGGCGCCGATGGTTTCGAGTTCGAAGAACCCGAGTTCGCCGCCGTTGAAAATGCTGTACATGTCGGCGGTGGAGTACGGGCCATCGGTCTGCTCGTTGTCGGCGATGTTGAAGTAGACCCCGGGTTGGACCTCCGTCTTGCGAAGGAATAACATCGAGCGCCGCAAGTCCAAGGCCCCGATGCACTCCGGCCTGCTTTGGACCTTCACGCCGATCTGATACCGCGCCGTTCCCCCAAGCCGGAAGATGAAGTGGCCTGGCCGCCACGCGATCCGGTCGCCGGGATCTCCATAGAAGTCGCAATTCAGCGCGTCCTTCGTTTCCACCACCTTTCCAAAGGCCACGATGCCCTCCGCGCCGGGAAACTGCTCGAGCGACCACGGCGCCAGAAGCACGTCGTCGGCGCTATGCTCTTCCAGCGGCTCGAAGATGTCTTCGGTGTGGTAACACATCGCGTCCACGCGATATCCCTTGACGAAGGTCATGTCCTCCGGCACGGTCACCACCCTGCGGTAGTTCAGGTGCAACGTCACGCCCTTCCGGTTGGTGAGCGTGATGCGCTTCTCCACGACGGCGCGGTTCCCGCTCTGCCTGGAAACGCGGGGCACATCTTTGGCGATGCCGTCCTGCACCATCCAGTCACCCCGATCCGGGGGATAGTTGAACGCGAACGGGCCGCCCTCTGGCGCGGGCCAAAGGGAGTTCCCTCCGAGGTTGTCGTACTGCGTTGGGGACGGATTCTGCAGGGCCGTCGCATCCAGCCGGTGCACCAGTTCGCCGTCGAGCTGGCAGAAGATGCGGCCAGCCAGCGATGGTGGAATCAGGACACTGCCCTTGCCGCAGAGGAGTTCTATTGTCTGTGGGTCATGTGCTCGCAGGGCCTTCAACATTGCACCACCTGTTCCTTTCCAATGCTTGCCGGCATCAACGTCCGAGCCGGACCACAACCGAAGGCAGATACTCGTCGATCTCCTTCTGAAGTATGGCAATCTTCGCCCGGATCATCTCGGGGCCCGGACAGTATCCCATATACTTGAAATCGAGCCGCATGTCGGCTTCCATGACCGGCAACGCTTCCTGAGCGTTGGCCAGTTCATCCCGGAGAATCTCATCCCAGCGCGTCATTTGCGCGTTGGCCGCGTCGCGCTCCTCGGCGGTGAGTGTGGCGCCATTCTCGACGCGCTCGAGTTGGCGCCCCAGCTCCCGACGCAACAGAAATGAATCGTAGAAGTTCGCCTCGGTGCGCGCGACGTGATAGAACCAGCGCACCATCAGCGCTTCGGAATCGAACGTGAGCCGGTGCGCGTCGTCCACGAGCGGTTCGGCGTGCGTAATGGCATCGACAGCCTTCTTCAGGTGATCTTCCATCTGACGGTAGAACTTTGGAAAGACCATCTCATTTCCGGTTGGGATGGAGACGAAAGTGGGACGCGGAACGGCCACCAAATCGGGATTGACCTCCGCATAGTAGCCATACTGTCCGTAAAACTCGCGTGGTAGTTGGGCATCGGGGTCGGCACACATCGGATGGGCCGGGCCGAAATAGTGCGGGCCGTTGTAGTAGGGCGGAATCTCGGGGGAGTACTCGATCGCCTCCGAGACCAGCCGCCACGCTTCGCGCAGATGCGGGCCGGCTTCCTTTCCCGCCAGCCGCGCCGCGAACTGCGCCAGCAGGGCTTCACGTCCGGTGACCGGTTCCCACCACAGGAATTTGTGGACTTCGGAGGTACTGGTGCCGCGGTGCGGCAGATACGCGGGGAACACCCAGGCACCCGTGGCTCCGCTCGACGCCAGCGCATCGGCGCGGGCTGCCCAGCGGTCCATGCACGGGATGTGCGGCAACCCGGATGCCTCGAAGGCAAGCTCCGGCTCACTTTTCAAGTAGACAGGGAGACCCAGCGAGCGGCAAAGGGAAATCTGCTCCTTCGCTCGGGCACCCGGGCCGATAAGGTCAATGCTGTAGTCCCAGATGGCTTTCTGCACGCCCTCCGGTTTGAGGAGCACCTCGTCCTTCTCGATCTCCGTTAGCAGCGCAACGCCGGGCATCAGCTTGCGCAGGAAACCGCTCTGGGCCATGTCTGAAGACCACACATGCACCGCCGAGTAAGGCCAGACCACAATCTCGGCCTGGGGATTGACTTCACGCGCAGACTCGGCAAGCCAATTACACAGGTTCGCCACGACCGTATCCGCGCCGAGAGGCTTGCAGCGCGCGCACGTGGTGTCGCCTTTCTCGACGCCGTAGGGACGCATGTAGCAGTGATAGAAACCTTCGCCGCCGATGATGAGCAGCAGTCCATCCAAATCGGGGTCGTCTCGAAACAGCCCTTGGACACTTTCCCTGAGGAACTGCTTCACGAGAGGCGCTTCGGTGCACAGGGTGAAGAGTCCGTCCGCTTGCCACGTGCGCACGCCGCGAATCTCCGGATGCACCGCGAAGATGGGCGCGTCCTCGGCGAACTTGGTCATGGTGTGCACGTAGCAATAGGTCTTCAATCCATGCCGATGGGCATCCTGGCGCTCCCAGGTCACGCGCTCACGGTATTCCGGGTCCTGAAGCTCCACGAGTTCGGGGATGCACTGCGAGCTGGACAATTTGTAGAGGTCCGTCATGCCCGTGGTGACGCCGTTGTATCCATTGAACACCACGTCGCGCATCGTTCCCAGGGTCGGCTTGAACCCGACCCGCAACCCCAGGCGTGGCCTGTAGTCAACTTTCCCCTGCGTCAGGATGGGGCCCTCGCGAAAGCCCATGCGGTCGACAAGTTTCACAATGCCATCACGCAATCCCGCCGAACTGTTGCCGGACACACGGACTTGGTCCGCAGTGACCGTGATGGCGAAACTTTCCGGCGTGTAGTTCGCCTCCGCTCCTGCGTCAATCAGGATAATCGCGTTGGCTTCTCCGGAAAGACTCTCCTTGGGATATCGCAGTATGGGCAGTACCAAGCCCATGCGTTCACGCAGAAAGTCGCCGAGATGACTGGCCATCAGTTCCGTGACAGAGTCCGCGTCCTCTGGAAGAAGAATGCGCCACGTCGCAGTGACAAGGGTCTCGTTCCCGGCGGGCTCCGCATGCGTGTCCAATGCGAAACGATCGAAGTAGTCCCTGGAAAGGCGTGAAAAGGGGCTTGCCGCGAAATCGTCGTGAAACGGACCCGCAACGGCGGCCATGCCGCACAGCAACAGTGCGGCTGCCCGGCACCAGATGCGTGGTCGGCACATGAGCAGACTCAAGGCGAAGCTCCGGTTTCCGCAGGCACGTATCGGGTTGCGGCACGAACCTACTTTCGACATCAGACAGAGGCTTGAATCGCCGTTGTGGTCACCCCGTGAGCAAGGCGTCCATCTTGGGGCTGAAAGGAACCGGGCCTTTGTCCGTGATCTCGTAGCCGGTTTCGATCCGCGCCCCGTTCCATTCGGGATGCCCGAAGAAGCTCACGTCGATACAAACGCACATGCCCGGTTTCAGCACGTCATCGCTGTTGGGACCGAAGAAGGGCGACTCGGCCTCGTGCAGGCCGATGGTATGCGCGAAGGGGCACACCAAGTACTTCAGCAAATCGTGTTTCTTGTAGTACGCCCGGCCTGGGGCATCGATCTCGCGGCCCGCACGGCCCGGCTGCAATTGCGCCTTGGTCAGGCGGAACACTTCTTTGAGGTGGCTCAGGCACGCGTCCTGGGAGGCCGTTCGCTTGCCCGACACGGGAAGCGAATGCCCCATCACGCCCGCGTAGCCTTGAACCTTCGGCGCAAGACCGATCATCACCATTTCGCCGGCTTCCATCCGTTTCGTGGTGGCGGTGGGCACGACGGCGTTCGCGCGCGCGCCGGACCCGACAATGGCGCTGAAACCAAAACCCGTGGCGCCACGGCTGCGCGCGGCATATTCGCCCGCCGCCGCGACTTCGATTTCCATCGTGCCGGGCGCGATGGCCTTGAGCATCGCATCGTAGCAGTGATCCGCGAGGCCAAACGCCGCCCGGATCTGATCGCGCTCCCATGGCGACTTGTCGTAGCGCAGCGAAACGTATTCATTCGTGATGTCGACGAGTTCCACGCCCTTGAAGCCTTCGGTGATTTGCCGATAGCAATCGGCCGGCATGCGGCCGCCGCCCACGAGGCCCGCGCGGCGAATCGTGCCTTCTCGATCCTTGAGTTCCTTGAAGAGGGTGGGAAAATCCGTGATGGTCGCGTTCGGGTACTCCTCATCGGGAACCATGAACACCGGGAAGTTGCGCGTGTCGGTGATGGCGCTGTCGAGCTTGGCGAAGGGTTCGCTCTCCGGACCACCGAGCAGCATGGCGCTGCCGTCTTTCAAGATCAGCACCGAGCCGCTCTCGAACTGCGGGCACCACCCGGTGAGATACCACCCGTTACCGATGTTGAACTCATCATAGTAGACCAGGGCGAGGTCGAGGTCTTTCGCCTTGAGTATCGCCTGGACTTTGGAAAGGCGGATATCACGCTCTTCCTGACTGAGGTATCCCATGGTGTCGCCTCCTTACAGGCCCATCGCGGGCGGGTTTCCAGCTATACAGATCCGAACTCTCGCCACAGGAGCAAGGCTCCCAGAACCGCATCGGCACGAGTTCCATCCTAGTTTTTCACGGAATCCTCCATCAAGATTGAGCATTTCCCCTGGCAGGTTGTATGGAACCGAGGGCAAAAGTGGTAATGCTGGACACTTCGGATCTTCAAGGAATCCCGGATGTCCGGGTTTCAGTCTTCCATTCGTCATTTTGGTAACGGCGCCCTAAAGACGTTCGCAAGAAACAGCGGTGTGCCGGACGCGTGGGGATTGGCCCGAATGGCGACAGGTGCGGGTTCAATTAGCGTGGGCCCGATACGTGTGGGACCGGCGCCCTCGCCGGTCATGGATGAAAAGACCAATATTGATATGAAAGTTAATGCGGGAGTTATCCCCTACGTTGTGAGTTCTATTCGGCAGCTACGCAAGCTCATCACTCGAAAACCCACATGCCACGAGAATTGCCTGCCACACCTCAGACCACCTCGTTTCGGGTAACACACAAATGAGTGAACCGATGCGACTCCGCTGCGCCAGCGACACATGATCGAAGTTCAAGGCGCAGACCGCTGGCATGCCATCATCGACCGTCAGAAATACCTCGCTCGACAATCCACGAATGGTTCGCGTGGCTGGTACAACAATGATCTCATTGAGGCCTTCAATGACCTCCTCGCGCGTGAGAATCAATACGGGGCGGCGTTTGTCTGGAAGTCGAAACGTGTACCATCGGATCTCGCCCCGTCTCAATCGAGATCCTCCCACCCTTCTGACTCCCATCCAAGTGAGTCTTCATCGCTAGAGAACTCATTGCGACCGGAAGGCAGAATCTTGTAAATGGCCGCTTCGTCGACGCCCGGTTGCTCAACGATTAGACGAACCAAACGAAGCCGCTCGAGCAACGTCAGATCGGCTATGAGAGGAAGTATTTCTTGGACGGTCATTCGTCTGCTCATGGCGTTATTCTATCACAATCCAAAGTCGCGGCGAGAACTTGCATGGAGCCCACGCGCGGGGCGCGGAATGGTGGGCGGGACAGGCGTCCCGCCGGTTATGGGTGTATACTTAGGGTTGGGCCGTGTCCATCGGGGGATGGACCAGGCCGCAATGGAGCCCTGGGGCTCCTTGACTTCCGGGCTCGAAGACACAGGGGGAACGCATCATGACGACACAATGGAATCGAAGGACCTTCTTGAAGTCCATGTCGGCATTCGCGGCGCTGGGAATGCTGCCGCAAGTGGGGGCGGCCCAGGCCGCGCTGAACCTCCAGGCGTCTCCCAAAAAGAAGCAGCCGGGGCTGGTGCGCGGCGCGTTCTTCTATCCGCCCGCGCAGGTGGTGCTCGAGGGCAAGAATGAAGACTCGTGGGCCAAGCACGAGTGGTTCACGTGGCCGGGTAACCAGTATCTGCCCGAGGAGCAGCAGGCGAAGTTCATGGAGAAGGTGAACGGCATCGCCCAGTCTCTGGACCTCACACTGGACATCGATCCCGTGGCCATCTACACGGACGCGGGCATTCAAGCGTTCATCGCGGATGTCCAAGCCAAGCAGCCTGAGGCCCTGTTGCTCTTCAATTTCTGGAACAGTTTCAGCGCGAAGATTGCCCCCATCCTCGATGCGTTCGAGGGGCCGATCATCCTGTACCATCCGCTGGGCGCGAATCACCAGTTGCCGCCGGAACGTTTCCGCACCGAGAAGGGCATGCAGTACATCCACTCGATCGAGAACTGGGAAGCGCTCGAGCGCGGGCTGCGCGCCGTGCACACGAAGGTCCGCATGCGCCAGAGCAAACTCCTGCGCGTGTCTGGCAAGCTCGAAGCCGAGGCGGATGAACACGAAGACTTCTTCAATATGCCAATCCACGGCGT
>JADLGB010000311.1 GCA_020849535.1 Candidatus Hydrogenedentota bacterium | reverse complement strand
TTTGAATTTCTTCATGAGTCTGCGTTTCCCTGCCCGCGATTAGAAGACCGGCCGCACCTTGCCGCTACCTTCCCCAGAGATACTAGACGGGACGTAGCATAACACAATTCATTCTCGGGCCGTCAAACAGCTTGGGCCATCTATTCGACTGTACCCCTGACGGCGCGGTTTCATACCGGGGTGCGCCCTGGCGTGCGGTCCAGTAGGGGAAACAATGGGGATGCGAGATGTTGCCTTGCCAATTTAGCACTCGCCGGTCGAGTCGGCTAACGTCGTGTCATTTTGGCAAAAGCTTTTGTTAGTTTGATGGGACTTCCTTGGATCGCGTGTGCCATTTGGGCAAGCCCCTCCCCGAATCGATTCGGATCGCTTTCCTCGATATTCATCATAATTTATTCAAAATAAATGCCTTACAACTATTCACGTCGTTTTGGTATGGGGATTGCTCTCCAAAGTACACCCGATGAAGTGGAGCCATCTCTGCCTTTGTGTGTCGGCGGGATGGAGTGTCAAAATGGCGGACTTGACTGTGTCCTCGGATTTGGGCTACGCTATCAAGTCCAATGTACCTTCAACAAGGAGAAGAAGCAATGAAAGTGCGTCCGCTTGCAGACCGTATTCTCGTCAAGCGCGAGGAGCCCAGTGAGACCGTTCGTGGCGGGATCATCATTCCGGATTCGGCCAAAGAGAAGCCCCAGGAGGGCAAAGTCGTAGCGGTCGGTCCGGGCCGTTTGGATGAAGAAGGAAAGCGCATCCCCATGGAAGTGAAGAAGGGCGATCGCATCCTCATGGGCAAGTATTCGGGCACCGAAGTCAAGATTGACGGCGACGAGCACATCATCATGCGCGAAGACGATGTGTTGGCAATCATCGAGTAACAGAATCGTTCCGCGGGAACCCTCGTTACCCGGACGTTTTCGCAAGACAAAGGAGACAAGGAAATGAGTGCTAAGCAACTTGAGTTCGGTGAAGATGCCCGCAGGGGCGTGCTCGCCGGGGTGACCAAGCTCAGTCGCGCGGTTAAAGCGACGCTTGGTCCCAAGGGCCGCAATGTGGTTTTGGACAAGAAATGGGGCGCTCCCACGGTGACCAAGGACGGCGTGACGGTCGCCAAGGAAATCGAGCTGGAAGACAAGTACGAGAACATGGGCGCCCAGATGGTGAAGGAAGTGGCGTCGAAGACCTCCGACGTGGCCGGTGACGGCACGACGACGGCGACCGTGCTTGCCGAAGCGATCTATCGTGAAGGTCTGCGCAACGTGACCGCCGGCGCGAATCCGATGGCGCTCAAGCGCGGCATCGAGAAGGCCGTGGATTGCGTCGTCGAGCAGCTTGCCAAGATGAGCAAGAAGGTGAAGGACGACAACGAGGTCATCCGCCAGGTCGCGACGATTTCCGCGAACAGCGACGGCGAAATCGGCAAGATCATCGCCGAGGCCATGCAGAAGGTCGGCAACGACGGCACGATCACCGTCGAAGAGGCCAAGAGCATCGAGACCACGCTCGAGGTCGTCGAAGGCATGCAGTTCGACAAGGGCTACCTGTCTCCGTACTTCGTGACGGACTCCGAGAGCATGGAAGCCGTTCTCGAGAATTCGTACGTCCTCATTCACGAGAAGAAGATCTCGTCGCTGAAGGACCTGCTTCCCCTGCTCGAGCAGATTGCGAAGAGCGGCAAGCCGCTTCTGATCATCGCGGAAGACGTCGAAGGTGAAGCGCTGGCCACCCTCGTGGTGAACAAGATCCGCGGCACCTTCCAGGCGGCCGCTGTCAAGGCGCCGGGCTTCGGCGATCGCCGTAAGGCCATGCTGCAGGACATCGCGGTGCTGACCGGCGGCCTTGCCATCACGGAAGACCTCGGCCGCACGCTGGAAACCCTGACCCTCGCCGACCTCGGCCGCTCCAAGCGCATCGTCATCGACAAGGACAACACGACGATCGTTGAAGGTGCCGGTTCGAGCGCGGAAATCATGGGCCGCATCAACCTCATCCGCCGTCAGATCGAAGAGACCACGTCCGACTACGACCGCGAGAAGCTGCAAGAGCGCCTGGCCAAGCTCGCTGGCGGTGTTGCGGTGATTAACGTCGGCGCGGCTACCGAAATCGAGATGAAGGAAAAGAAGGCCCGCGTCGAGGACGCCCTGCACGCGACCCGCGCGGCCGTTGAAGAAGGTATCGTCCCCGGCGGCGGCGTTGCGCTGCTGCGTTGCCAGGATGCCGTCAACGCGTTGAAGCTGGAAGGCGACGAGGCCGTCGGCGTGAAGATCGTTGCGCGCGCCATCGAAGAGCCCCTGCGCCAGCTCGCCACGAACGCGGGCGACGAAGGTGCGATGGTCGTTCAGAATGTCAAGGCCAAGAAGGGCGCCATCGGCTACAACGCGGACTCCGGTGAGTACGAAGATCTCCTGAAGGCCGGCGTCATCGACCCGACCAAGGTGACGCGTGCGGCCCTGCAGAACGCGGCCAGCGTTGCCGGTCTGCTGCTCACCACCGAAGTCCTGATTGCCGAACTGCCTCAGCCTGAGAAGGCCGAAGGCGGCGCGCCTCACGGCGGCGGCGGCATGGGCGGCGGTATGTACTAGACCCGGGCGCCGGCGCACAGCGCCAATCCCGGTACCGTCAATACGAACCGCCCGTTACGGTCACTTCGGCCGTAACGGGCGGTTATCTTAGATGCACTTGCGAAGCGGCTATCAGGCCGCGTTACTGGAACCTTTGGCGCGCCTCCGGGCGGTGCGTGGCATGGCCGTCAGTTGCGCAAACGCTTCGGCGGCGCACTCCGGGCAGTACCCGTGGCTGATTTCCAGCTCTGAGGGCAGAGGCTGGGCGGGATAGTCCCACTGGCCGCCTTCGCGGACTTTTTTGCAGACGCAACACTGAACTTTCATCGGTCTCAAACCTCGCCGGTCTCGCATTATCAAGCTAGTTTCCATCGAGCATAACCTATGCCAAACTGTCCGGCTTTGCCTGTGGTCGCGTAACTTACTACGCGTCTATCATTTATACCAACGAGCCTTCAAAACGTTCCGAGGACACTGGGCTTTTCCTGCTCTGCACTGGGCAGGAATTGCCCCAATTGAGCTAAGATATCTCGTGACAAAGGCTTCCAAATCAACCACAGATTGCACATATTTATGAGTATTCGATTCTATGTGATAGCCTTGACACTTGCTTTTGGATCCGTCTTAGGCTACCGTTTGGCGCGGAGGACCGGGCGATGATCGAAGTAAACAAATTGACGAAGCTCTATGGCACGGTCGCGGCCATAGAAGATGTTTCGTTCGAGGTTGCCCAGGGCGAGATCATCGGATTCCTGGGACCGAACGGTGCGGGCAAGAGCACGACTATGCGGATCCTGACGGGGTTTACGCCCGCCACCAGCGGCAGCGCCAAAGTCGCGGGCTTCCATGTAGAGGACCATCCTGTCGAGGTCAAGCGGCGCCTCGGGTACATGCCCGAGAACGTTCCGCTGTATCCGGAGATGCTGGTCACTTCCTTTCTTTCTTACGTGGCAGAAGTCAAGGGAGTCCCCCGGCGCGAACGCAAGAAGGAAGTGGACCGCGTAATGGAGCGCAGCGGCCTTCAGGGCATGGGCAAGCGCATCCTTCGGAACCTCTCAAAAGGCTACCGGCAGCGTGTCGGTTTGGCGCAGGCTTTGATTGGCAATCCGCCGGTCCTCATCCTGGACGAACCCACGGTGGGTCTCGACCCGAAACAAATCATTGAAATCCGGCAGATGATCAAGAGTCTCGCCGAGGAGCACACCGTCCTGCTCAGCACGCACATCCTGCCCGAAGTCTCCATGATCTGTGAGCGCGTAATCATCATCAATCGCGGCCGGATCGTTGCGCAGGACACCATGAAAAACCTGACGCGCGGCGGCGACGAGGCAGCCCTCGAAGTCGAGGCAGGAGGAGTTACGGAAACCGTGCTTGCCGTCTTGCGTGGCGTGGAGGGCGTAGAGAAAGCGGATCGCATCGGCCCCGGACGTTACGTGGTGGAAGGGAAGGATGGCGAGGACGTCCGCGAAGCGGTATCCGCGGTGCTGGTGTCCAACAACTGCCATCTGACGGGACTGCAGCGGCGCGCGCGCACACTGGAGGATGTGTTCGTGTCGGTGGTGGCGGCGGATCGGGGGGTGGAGTCATGAGGAACGCCTGGGCCGTTTGCAAGCGCGAGTTCGCGAGCTTCTTTCTTACCCCCGTCGGCTACATCATCGTGGGCACCTACGCCGCCATTTCGGGGCTGGGTTTCGCCGCGTCATTCATCAAGTTCTGCCAGATCACGATGGCCCCTTCCGAATTCGGATACGAAGGCATCCCCGATTTCGAGGAACTGATGCTGAGCCAGTTCCTGGTGTTCTGCGGACAGCTCATGCTGTTTATCGGGCCGCTCATCACGATGCGCCTGCTGGCCGAAGAGCGAAACCGGGGCACCATGGAGTTGTTGCTTACGCACCCCCTGAGGGACCGCGACATCGTCTTCGGCAAATACCTGGCCTCGCTCGGAATCGTGACCGTGCTCATGGGAGTGGTGGCGGTCTACCTGATGATCATCGGCCAATACACCGAGGTCGAGCCCGCGGTGCTGGTCTTTGGACTCGTGACCGTCTTTCTAATGAGCGCGGCGTTCATGAGCCTGGGTTTGTTTGTCTCCGCACTGACGGGGAGCCAGATCACGGCCGCTATCCTGACGTTCGCGCTGTGGTTCATTTCCTACATCCTCGGCACCTTCGCGGATAACCTGCCGGAAGCTGTGTCGGTGCCCAGTCAGTGGGCAGGCGCTCTGCAGTCCTTCGCGCTTTTCGTCTACGGGATCTTTCGCCAGTTGGCGATTGAGCTGCCGCTGGACGGTCACGCGGAACAGATGACGCAGGGCATCTTCGAACCTGCGGATATCGCGTACTACATTCTGTTCATCTCGCTGTTCTTGTTCTTGACGTTTCGCGCGCTCGAATCGCGCAAGTGGAGGGCGTAAGCCGTGAAGACCCTTCGCACGATTTTCGGCGCGATTGCGCTCCTGGCGTTCATCCTGGCCGTGAACATCCTCACCATCCGCCAGAATCCGGCCGAGACGCTGGTGCTCGTTCTGGGCGGCATTACCGTGTTGAGCGGCATCGCGTGGCTTGTCCTGAGTATCGTGCTGATGACCGGCACAACCGCACGCCGACGCAACCTCGCGGGACTCAACAACGTCATCGCTTCCGTTATTTTCCTGGCGATCTGCATCGTCATCTATGCCCTGGTCCGGCGCTGGGACAAATCCTGGGACCTCACGCAGGAAGGCCGGCGCGACCTCTCCCCGCAAACTATCCAGGTGCTGGAGAATCTGAACGTGGATGTGGAGGTGATCGGCCTCTTTACCGATACGGGACTACGTGAGATCGATATTGCCGAGGAAAAGACAAAGCGTTTCCTTGCGGAATGTGAGAAGCACACAAGTCACCTGAAGACACAATACATCGATCCCCAGCGGGAACTGGCCCGCCTTCAAGCGATGCAATTGACCTTCGCCGATCCGCAGGGCACGGTTGTCATACGCTGCGGCATACGCAACAAGACGATTCCGCTTTCGGGTCCGCAGCCGCGCTTGGAAGAGCGGGAATTCACCAACGCCCTCGTCAATGTGATCCAGGAATCGGCGCCCAAGATAGGCTTTCTTACCGGCCACGGGGAGCGTGACGTATCCAAGCCCGAAGCTACCGCCATGAAGAAACTCCTGGAGTCCGAGGGCTACGCGACGGAGCCTGTCGCGATTAACGTCTCGGACGGCTCGCTCCCGCAAGGCTATTCCATCCTCGTGATCAACGGCTTTCAGGCGGGGGCGGGCGGCGATCTGCACCCGCAGGAAATTGCGGCGCTCGACGCCTATGTGAATAGCGGCGGACGCTTGCTGGTGCTCGTGGACCCGGAGTTCGGGTCGGGGCCCGGTCAGCGCCGCACACTGTTCGCGTGGCTGGAGCAACGTTTCGGCATCGCGGTGGGCGATGATATCCTGATCGGTGGCACCGAAGAACGCTTGGGCCAGATTTCACTGATGACGGACGCGGCCGCGGTGAGCAAGTTCAAGCAACATAATCTACCCAAAGTGGACCAGTTCTTGGGGTGTTACGATCAGTCGAACCCGATAACCAAGAATTTCGGCAGGAATCTCGACTTCCTGCTCGCGCGATCGGTCGGCGTCACGAATCCGCTCCCGCAAGGCGTCACCGCCACGAGGATCTTGCGCACACTCCCCTACGTGTATGCGGAAACCGACCTGGACGCCCTCCGCCAGGGCAAGAGTCCTGCTCAGGATCCGGATGAGCCCGTCGGCTCCATCGGAGTCGGAGCGGCGGCCACGATGAAGACCTCCGTGCCGATCGGCGATTCAGGTCAGACACGCGACGCCCGCGCCGTGGTCATTGGCGACAGCGATTTCGTCTCCAATGAAACCGTGCTCAGGGAGGGCCATCTGAATTTGCTCCTCAATACGATGGCCTGGTTGAGCGAGCGCGAGGAACTTATCGCGATTCGCGCGCGAGGCAACGAGAAGCAGCCCATCAAGTTGACCCAGTCGGATGAGCGGCGCATCGCGTGGATTTCCACGCTGGGAGTTCTCCATCTCGTCGCCGCCGCCGGTCTCATCACCTACCTCTTGCGGAGGAAGTATCAGTGAAACCACGCACCACACTTTTGCTGCTGGGCGTGCTCGCGCTCCTGTGCCTCGCGTATTGGCTGACGATGGTCAACGAGGAGCGCGTGGCCCACAACGTGGAAATGGCCAAGAGGCTCTTCGATTTCAAACCGGAAGATGTATCGAGCATCACCATCACCCGCGAGGGGGAAAAGGCCACTTCGGGCGAACGCCGTGAGGCCGGCGGCTGGACCGTCACGGCGCCCTATCCTGTCCCCGCGAATCCGGTTGTATGGGATCGCGTTGCGACGAGCCTCGCCAACCTGTCGAACGAGCGCACTATCGAAACCGACGCCCAAGACCTCGAACCGTATGGGTTGAAAGAGCCCATCCTCGAGGTCACGGCCCAAACGAAAGAAGGCAAGAGCGTCTCGGTGTCGTTCGGGAAGATGGAGCCGACGCAGAAGTTCCGCTATGGCAAGTTGAAGGATGGTCCGCTTTTCCTGGCGATGACGGATCAGTTCTTCGAACTCGATCGGGATCTGCTTTGGTTGCGCGATCGCGATCTGATCGAGAAAGAACAAAACGGCATCACCCGGATCGAGTACGCACGCGTGGCGCGCGCGGAGGATGCCCCTGAAGGGACCACCGGCCCCGCCTCCTGGAAGGAGTCGGTGAGTGTCGTGGCCGAACGCGGCAGCGACGGGGTCTGGCACATCCTCGAGCCCGAGCCCGCCGTCGCGGATCAGGAGGTGTTGAATAATCTCGCCAGCGAAATCCAGTTTGCCGTTGGCCGCGAGTACGTGGATGCGCCAGAGAACCTCTCCGACTACAAGCTCGATCCACCCATGGCGCGCGTTCGGGTGCGCGCAGGCTCTCAGGAACGCCTGCAGACGTTTTTCTTGGGTTCATTCAGTACCGGCAAGGAAGACGAGGGGGGCGTGTTCGTGATGCGGGAAGGGCTCCCCGCGGTGTTCGTGGTGGACGCCCAGATGGTCACGTTGCTTCCCAAGGACCCCAATGCGTGGCACGAGAAACGCGTGATCACGCGACAGGGCAGCGACATTACCGCCCTCGAGTACACCGCGGGCGAACAGCACTTCAAAGCGGAGACTGTCGAGGGCAAGGGCTGGCAAGTGATCGAACCCGCGGATATCGAGTCCGACCAGACAGCCATTTCCCAGTTCATCTCTGAACTGCTTTCCATGAAGGGCGCGAACTACTGGCCGGAGCCGCTGCCGGAGTTTGGTCTTGACAAGCCGGTCATCTCCATTCGACTGACGTATAAGGACGTTGCCGAGCCGGCGAGCATCCTCGTGGGCGCGGCCACACCCGATGGCAAGTCGCGCTACGTGACGCAAGACACCGGCGATGTGATCACCCTGGCGAACGAGCAGGTGAAGAAGCTTGAAATCACGACGACGGACCTCGCGGCGAAGGGGCTTCTCGCCGCCAAGCAGGAGGAGGTCCAGGAAGTCGCGCTCCAGTTCGAGGGTGTCTCCTACCGCTTCAGCAAAGGCGAACAGGCGTGGAAGATCGACGAGCCCGCGGGCAAAGTATGGGAGAGCCAGAGCGATATGAAGGCGCTGCTCGCGGAGCTGAGCAGCGTCCGCGCGACGGCAATCGAGCAGAGCCCCGCGCCCGCGGATTTGAAACCGTTTGGCCTGGACACGCCCACGCTCTCCGTGCGCCTTTCCGCCGCGCCCGCCACGCCGGACGGACAGACCCGCGTGCTCGGCCCGCTCATGGTCGGCGCCCTGTGCACGGACTCGCCGCACGAGCGCTACGCAATGGTGGCCGGACGAGCCGATCTCTTCCGGGTGAAGCAAACCCTGGTCGACACGATTCGTGACGCCTTGCGCGGCGTCGTGGACGCGGCACAGCAGTAATATTTCCAAAGTTTCCCAAGATGCTTGGCACGCAATAGAGAGGCCTCCGCGAAAGTCACCGCGGAGGCCTTTTGTATCGTCTCTTCTCTTAGACGCGCAGGAATATCTTGCGGTTATACAGGAATCGGACAAAGAGAAACACGAACACGATGCTGGCGGTGGTCGTGAGCAGCTCTCCGTACTGACCGAACAGCCCGGCGATTGGACCACCCACGACGCGCTTCCCCATGCTCTCGAAATCGATGAATTCCGAGCCCAGGTATGTTGTCAGGGGGTTTGCACCTATCCAGATGAAAGGCAAAGCCCATTTCCGGTATTGCAGCACATCGACAATCCAATAGAAGATACCGACGAGCAGGCAACTGTAGCCGCCCGCGACGAGCACATAGGACGAGGTCCACAGTCTCTTAATCACGGGGAGTTGCAGGCCCCATAAGTAGCCTGCAGCCACGAGTAACACCCCGGCGGCCAGGAAGTACAGCACTTTCTTTTTGCCATCAATCTTCGGGTTTCGCAAGGTCAGGCCCGCCAGGACCCCCAGAATGCACGACGCAACCGCGGGAATC
Organism: Candidatus Hydrogenedentota bacterium; assembly: GCA_020849535.1. GTDB lineage: Bacteria > Hydrogenedentota > Hydrogenedentia > Hydrogenedentales > SLHB01 > JAHDWY01. Next base: position 4,995 of record JADLGB010000311.1, on the reverse strand, counting down.
GTACTCAGCAGCCCTTCAGGGTCGGAATACTGGCCTTCCTCCTTCAGCGGAAGGAACTTGTAGTCCACCCAATTGACAATCGTCTTGTCCTTTTCAAAGCTGACTTCTGGCTGGCCGGGGGCCTTGACGAAGGTCAGCAGCGCCCAGTACCCAATCAGGATGGCCAGACACACGCTGATCAGTCCGCGCAGCTTCACGCGTGTGTAGAGGAGCGATGTGAACAAATAGCACCATGATAGACGCTGCAGCACTCCGCTGAACGGGCTTTCACGCGCGAGATCGGATATGCCCTTGTCGTAGAAGGCCCCGAGCAGGAACAAGAGAATGAAGCGGCGCACAATGCGCTTGTAGGCAGCGGCGTGCCCTTCCTGCTGGACATGCTTGTCCAGGGAAAAGACGATGGACATGCCGATAATGAAAACGAAAAGCGGGAAGATGAGGTCGTAGAACACGAAGCCTTCCCAAGGCACGTGCTCCAACTGGCGGGCGGCGAACTGGGCGGGACCGGAGTCGCTCGCTTCGCCCAGAGCACGGCACAGACTATCCGCCCCGACAATCCAGAACATGTCGAAGCCGCGCAGTGCATCGACGGAAAGGATGCGCGCTCCCTTCTCCACAGTCTCTTTTGTGTTGGATAATGTCTCTTGCTTGGTCATAACGAGCCCTCCCGGCTGCGAAGCGTACGCCTGGAACACAGCCGTGTCAATGGCGATACGGGAATGGGCCGTGAATGCAAACGCGCATACCTCACCAAAGTCCAGAGACGGGTTGGCAAACCCGCCCTCCTGATGCGGGCGATTGCGGAAAGGGGGAGGGTGTTTGTGGGGAAGATGATCTGATGCGGACTTGCGCTGAGTGGAGACCATCCGCTCGATGACGGAGTGTCCGCACCAACGCGGAAGAACATCCCCCTCGGCCCTGCCGTGTCATCCTCGCAGACGCGTGGAAAGCCTGACCTTCTTTGCTTCGCTGCAGGGGATTAAAGGGAAGATTGCTTTACCGCGAAGGCGCGAAGACGCGAAGGAAGAAGAACGCAGTTATTGTCTCTGCTTCGCGGTCTTCGCGGCTTCGCGGTGAAGATGTCTTGCATCGCGTTCGGGTCGGTATTTCGCATCCTTCGATCATACGGAGCTGCTCCGCGAAATCTCAAAAACGGGGAAACTCGGCGACTACGACTTGTTGACTGATCGCGTCAGCATTTGCCGCCCTATTGTCTGTTTTAGGCAGCAGTGCTATTCTCGGATAGGTACCCACGGCTGAGATTCGGGGAAACTCACGGCACGGGGAATCAGCTGAGGGGAATGCGACCAATGCTCAAGTATACGCCAGCGCTCCTTCGCACGACGTCACGCACCAATGCAGCGCATCCCATAGGTTGGTCCTGGGAGGAAGTGCAATAGACTGCTACTGTCCACAATCTTTCAAAGGCTAAGTCCATCTGCCGCGACTGGGTATTGAGGTAATTAAGCAAATGGAAGTTCGTATATACAAAAAAGGTATTGCAGTACTGGTCGCAATAAACATGGGTGTTTTGGCGGGGTTGCTGTATGCATTCTGCCAGCAGGGATTTGACGTGATCTCCTCATCAAAGAAAGCAAGCGCTATAAGAGGATGGGGATTTGCTGCAAATGAAGATACGAAGCTCTATTGGCCATCAGTCTCATTAAACGGCTATATGGACATAGAGGCAAAGAGCTCTGACGACGACGGGCGAAGAATCTGGACGGTTGGAGTCTACCCAAACGCTCCCTATCAGTTCTCTTATAGTGCAGAAGGTAGAGCGAACGATGATATCGACAATGTCAAAGCGCGTATTGGGTCCCTGGACAAGGGTCGGGAGATACTGGTTTCATGGAGTCGGCCCACGGAGGATGAATCTGTCCATGTCCTACTCCGGACCGTTCAGCAGTCAGGGAATTCAAAGTGCTATTGGGATGTGAACGGTGATGGAAAGTGGGACATGGAGGAGAATTGGGTTCTTCAAGATGACGAGAGAGTACTAGAGGATCGCCTTATAGTCGTAGATAGTCAGTATTTCTTCGTGGAAGAGATGAATGACCGATTTGCCGCAGTCTGCAGAATCCTCGAGCGTGATGGCAGTTCGTCGGTAGTATCATTTGCAGACGGGATGTGGAAACGAACTGGCGGCCAAGAATCTGAAAGGTGACACCCCAATGATCGCGCTCATGAAGTTCCGCGGTTCCAAGCTACGAGGGGCGGTCTTGTTGTTGGCCCTATTTGCGGGAGCTTTTGGAGCCTCGGTTGCCCTGTTCACACCATACATTGAGGCCTTAACGGGGCTCCGAACAGAGGGTGGTAGCGTATTCTACACTCCACGCCACACGTTCAATGGGATCCATGAGTGGGGACCGCGGGACAGGAGATCCCCTGGAGAGAAGGAATGGGGACTCAAAGTTCGACCTGATACCCCAGCAGAGGCCACGACCATATGGCGTGACCTGGATGAGGACGACGATTTCGAACGGATGCAAGTAGACATTCGCCTCGACGGGGACCTGCGTGCGCAGGTTCAATTGGATCCATCGAACGCGGCGGGCCCTGTATCGGTGACGTCTTTAGTTGGCGATACGAGCTGGGAGTACCGGGATGTCAACGGGGACGGAATCCTCGACATGGTGCTTGAACGCGTTCTAGAGAATAGCACTGCGCGGCTTATTAAGGCGTCCGTGCAATACTGGACGGGGTTTGAGAACGTCATCTTGGAGAAGCCCTTCAATGACAAGGAATGTACTATCACTACGCTGGACAACGTAGCAGTGGAATTGGTCTTTTCAGAATCGGAAGGTGTGTGGCTATCAAGAATGGAAGTGGGGCAGGAAACTACACAGGCGAATAGTGCAATCAGGTAAGATCTAGCTGATAGGGGAGGTTTGGGAATAGAGGGATAGACTGCGCGAGCATTCACGGAGAAACTACGAGTCTGTCTGATTGTATATGTGCAACTAACCGGAAGAACATCCCCCGGCCCTGCGGGCCACCCCCTTCAACGGGGGAATTCAGAGGGCCCTTCGGGCCTTGTTTGTACTCGGCCAGAGTCATTGTGTTACCCCCGAGATGGTTTGGAACACACTGATATGGCGTAGCAGAATTCCCCCTTTGAAGGGGGATCAAGGGGGATGTTCTTCTCTTCCCGCTTATCTTCTCCGCTCTTCTCTCTTCCGTCTTCGGCCCGGGTCACGCGAGCACGTGGAGCTGCTCCTGCGCTTTGCCCTGGGCGATCAGCGAGGTGTAGCCGTCCAGTTCTTTCTGGACCGCGGGGTCGGTCAGGTCGGTGGTCTTCTTCTGCTCCGCGGACAGGTAGCCGGCCTGGCAGCGTTTCGTGATCTCGAGTCCGTACTCCCAGTTCAGGAAGGCGTCTTTGCCCGGGCGGTGGCAGGGTGTTCACCGCGAGCGCAATCCGGTCTTAATCACTCCATGAAGAGCCGCAGGAGATTCAGGGATATCCCTGAATCTCCTTCGGCTCGACGGCAAGAACTCCCGCCGGCTGCTGCTGGAACGAGCATTTCAGAAGGCGTGTGCTGATTACGTGAGCTTTCTTCGCCAAGGGGCAAGTCCCATCAACCCGACGCCGAGCAGAAGCAATGTGGCGGGCTCGGGAACCGGATTGGTAGGTCCCGTTTTGGGCGTAAGGACTGTCGTGATATAGGCTACCGTATCTTCAGTACTACTTGTCCATATCCAATTCGCGTTTGCGTCAATGAGCGGGAACTTATTGCTTCCGTACAACCAGTACCAGCCATTTACATCGTTATCCCTTGTTCCGTAAGAAGTCACTTCATTTACGCCCGTCCAGCCAGTTTCCGAAGCCGACCAGTTCGTTAAGTCCGACGTAAGGTATTGGGTTCCGTTGGCAAATGAATAACTATCGTCGCTCAGGGTGAAATCACCGATAAACCCCCCGGGGCCTCCATTGTTATACCCATATATGTGTAAATAGAGCACCGCGCCGGAAGTGATGTCATAGGAGCCGGAAAACGCATCTGTCCAGACGCCGTCGCTGGCAATGAGCGTTCCATCAACGGTAGGGTCGTCTGAAATATACATCGAAAAGGCATTGTCGGTGGTCAGGTCGTACGATAAGGTCACCGCATCGCTTGTTTGAACACCCCCCAAGGTAAGAAGAACCACTCCCAAGATAGTCAGGTAAACAGTTCTGTTCATTGCGTATCCCCCTCTTTCAACAGCGCCACCTTCAACGCAGCACCAGCCTGATCCACACGCGCCCTGGCCTCTAGCACAACGTGCTCGGAGGCGTCCTCTGCCAAGAAGACAACTGCAGAAGACCTTCATGTTTCCCCACAACACGAGCGACGTCCCAACGTCGGTACAGCTACGACCTCCGGGGATGGACTTCTTGCACGGCCCCCTACTCGTCCTTACCGATTCCCCCGTTCTTCCCCCTCGTGAAAATCCTGCGCCTCTGGGCAACCCACGCGAAAAGAGCCATCTTTCTTGGGAAGATCGAGGCCGTCACGTATTGCACCCAACTCATCGAGCACAGCGATGCTCACTTTATGGGCTCATTCAGTATTAGCATTTTTTGTGCCAGCAGGGAAAGCAAGTATAATGCCTTTCAGTGTAAGCGTTAAGCGTGCCATCCATGGTATTCAGTGAGAGAATTCACTTGTGGGGGGAGATATCGCTATGTCACTCCTGACCAACTTTTGATCGAGAATGGCACTAACCAACCGCGCGCTCCGAGACAGGGCATCCAACAATTCCGAGTGAGTATGGCGAGCCTGTGCCAGCCAAGTTGAGGAGCTCACCAATCTCGCCCAATCCAACTGCTGGATTTGGGTCTTCACAGCGATTGGCGGAGGAACATCCCCCTCGGCCCTGCGGACCTGCCCCCTTCGAGGGTCTGTCGGAATATTGATTGATATTTATCTATGTTTGTGATACCATACTTCTCGCAGGGCACGGGTGGAGCGTTGGCGAGGAGGAGTGACAATGGCGGACAGGCGATGGGCACAA
>JADLGB010000310.1 GCA_020849535.1 Candidatus Hydrogenedentota bacterium | reverse complement strand
TTGTGCCCATCGCCTGTCCGCCATTGTCACTCCTCCTCGCCAACGCTCCACCCGTGCCCTGCGAGAAGTATGGTATCACAAACATAGATAAATATCAATCAATATTCCGACAGACCCTTGAAGGGGGACGGCCCGCAGGGCCGAGGGGGATGTTGCGCCCGCCAAGTGGTTTCCTGTTTGGTTTGAGTTCTACCTAGTGCCGCGCGCGGCGAGGAGCATGAGATGGCGATCAAAGGAAAGGCATATACAAAAACCTCGTGGACTTTCGCGGAACGTCCCGTGACCTCCGCGAAACTCAACCAATGGGACGACCGCATCGAGGCGGCGCTGGAGCTGGTTCACTTCCTGCTGAGTCACGCGTGGGGCGGCGGAAGCGGCGTGATTCGCAAAGCATCGGCGGACGACCTGGCGGTCGCCGCCGCGACGACACCGGGCTTGTCGGTCCGCGTGAAACCGGGCTACGCGTTCATCGCGAAGTACCCGTACAAACTGGAAACGGAGACGGCGACCGCCGAGGTCGTGCCGCCGGTGACGAATCCGCGGATCGATCTCGTGCAGGCGCGTCTCGAAACCTGGGATGTCAGCGTCGTGACGGGCACGGAGTCCGCCACACCCACGGCGCCGAGTCCTTCCAGCAACGCGATGGCGCTGGCACAGCTCTGGCTGCGGCCCGGCATGGCCTCCATCAAGAACATAGACGACGGGGGAAACGGATACATCATCGATGCGCGCGTCTTCCTGTAGAGGCGGCGCGCATCGCGAACAACGATAGGAGCAATGGCGTATGGAAAACCTGGTTTCGGGAACGAGCGTAACCCTGCTGGGCGCGCTGTTCGGCACGGCGTGGACGTTCTTCAAATCGCAGGACTGGTATCAGCGGGCCAAGGAACGCCGCTACGCGCAGGCGCTGCTCGCGCTGGAGGCGGGCGTGGACCAGACTTACCAGACCTACGTGCGGTCGATCAAGGAATCGAGCGCGGACGGCAAACTCACGCCCGCGGAGCGCCGGCGCGCCCGCGAGCTGGCGCGTGACGCCGCCGTGTTGTACGGGCGCACGCAGGGCATCGACGTGATCAATGAGGTCGGGCAAGAGTACATCGACCTTTGGATCAACCGGCTGGTCAGCAAGCTGAAGAAGGAGAGCTGAACGGCGCGTTGCGCAAATGCGGGAGCAAGAAGAGGGAGACGCCCGCAGGCGTCTCCCTCTGTTAGCCGGCGGCGCCCACGGCGACACGGACGAGGGTGGACGAACACGGACGAACACGGACGGGCACGGACTGACACGGACTGACACGGACGGGCGTGGACGCGTGATTCAGTCCATGAGGATCAGGGCGTCGGCGAGTTCGTTGACGTCTCCCGCCTCGCGGGGCAAGGTTTTGGCGAGATGTTCACCCGCCGCGAGAATGGTCTCGACGAGGCCTTCGGCCGCATGGCCCTCATGGAGCTTCCGGACCAGACCCGCGCAGAGATCGTCCAGCGTGCCCTGGCCTAAATGCTTGGTGATCGCTTCGTCGGCCAGAATCACCGCTGTGCGCTCGTACAACGAGACGAAGATGAGCAAACCAGTGGCGCCCTTGGTGTGGTGCACGCGGTCGTCGAAGAAGGCTTGGCGCGCCCGCGCGTTGACTTCTTCCCGCATCTGCATGCGTGGCGTGAAGAGCGGGCGAAGCCATCCGATGCGGGAGGCAATCGCCGCGCCCACGAGGAAGCCCACGAGCACCGCCAGCGCGAGGGCGGGCAGTTCGAGCGACATCGAGGGTCCGTCCCAGGAACCGGATTCGTACCAGTGGCGCGGGTAGAAGCGCCACGTGATGGCCATCAACACGAGACCCGTAAGCAAGCCCACGATATCCTCGGCGCGGTCATAGCGGCCTGAAGAGGATGCCACAACCGGCACGATCTCGGCGGCCGTCCGGGATTCCGCTTTTGCGACGGCCTCGCGGATGCGGGTGCGCTGTTCGTCCGTGAAGTAGGTTGATGCTTGCGGCATGACGTGTCCTTTCCTTGTGGCTACCACGAACCCGTGGCGCCGCCGCCCCCGGAGAAACCCCCACCGAAAGAGCCGCCCGAGAAGCCCCCGGAGCGGTGGCGGGAACTGGTGAGAAACGCGTAGAGCAAGTAGCCGAGGATGCTGAAGACGATGCCCCAGAATACCCAGGCCCAGCCGCTGGCGCCCCGCCGAATGAGCGAGACGATCGTGAACACGCCCAGCACCACGGCACCCACAACGAGCGCGTAATGCCACCAGGGGCGTGGCCTTGCGGGCAGGCGCAGGCCGCGCGCCATCGTGTCGAGCCCTTGCACACCCGCGACAATACCGGCGGTGTAATCGCCTTGCCGGAAGTGAAAGATGATGTGCTCGTCCATGATGCGCGTGCAGATGGGATCGAACTCCCGGCCCCAGTCCGCGCCCAGTTCGATCCGCGCCCGCCGGTCCTGCGCGGACACCAGGAGCAGCATGCCCCGGTTCCAGGATTGGCCGCCGGCATCCTTGTAGCCGATGCCCCATTGGTCGAAGAGCAGGCGCGCGAAGGTCTCGATCCGGAGGTTGCCCGGGCCGTACTGCGCCATGGACTCCACCGTGACCACGATGAGGGGGATCTGCAAATCGGTGAGCAACTTGTCGCAAAGGGATTGAATCTGCGCCTTGCCCGTCGCGTCGATGAGACCGGCCCTGTCCACGATGAACTCGCGGTCGCCCGGTCGATCCAGTGCGATCAACGCCTCTTGCCCCATGGCTGCGAGGCAGCACCCCAAGGCCACGGCGCACGCGAAGGCGCCGCGAATCGGCTCCGAAGGTTTGCGAATCATGTGTGCGTTTCCTCCTGGCACGCAGTATACCTGCTTCCGAAGCGAGACGGGGAACTTGAAACGACTGACCGGTCCTGGCCGGCATGAACCTTTTGTCAGCGCCCATCTCGGAGACCGCCTTGACACGCCTGGGCCGCATCGTTAGATTCTGGCCTCATCAGGTCTTCCACAGGACGCCTCTTCCCGGGCAAAGGAGCATGCCGTGCATTATCGCATTGAACGCGACACCATGGGCGAGATGAAGGTCCCGAGCAACCGCTACTACGGTTGCCAGACGGCGCGCTCGCTGGTCCATTTCAAGATCGGCACGGAGCGCATGCCGCGCGAGCTGATCCGGGCGCTGGGGATCCTCAAGAAGGCGGCCGCCCTGGTAAACCAGGATCTCGGGCTGCTCGACGCCGAATTGTGCAAGGCCATCTGCGCTGCGGCGGATGAGGTCATCGACGGAAAACTGGACGAGCATTTTCCGCTCTCGGTCTGGCAGACAGGCAGCGGCACGCAGACCAACATGAACGCCAACGAGGTGATCTCGAACCGCGCCATCGAGATGCTCGGCGGCGAGATGGGCAGCAAGAAGCCCGTCCATCCGAACGATCACGTGAACATGTCGCAGTCCTCGAACGACACCTTCCCCACCGCGATGAGCATCGCCGCGGTGGAGCAGATCCACCGGATTCTCCTGCCCGCGCTCGCGAAGCTGCGCGACACGCTGAAACAGAAGGCCGGCGCCTTTCAATCCATCATCAAGATCGGGCGCACCCACCTGATGGATGCGACGCCGCTGACGCTGGGCCAGGAGTTTTCGGGCTACGCCCAGCAGTTGACCAACGGCATCGAGCGGATCGAATCGACGCTGCCCAAGCTCGCGGAATTGGCCCTCGGCGGAACTGCCGTCGGTACGGGCCTCAACACAAAGAAGGGTTACGACGTGAAGGTGGCCGCCAAGATCGCGGAACTCACGGGTTTGCCTTTCAAGACCGCGCCCAACAAGTTTGAATCGCTCGCCGCGCACGACGCCATGGTCATGACCTCCGGCGCGCTGAAGACGGTGGCGTGCAGTCTTATGAAGATCGCCAACGACATCCGCTGGCTGGCGAGCGGCCCGCGCTGCGGGCTCGGGGAGATTACGATCCCCGAAAACGAGCCGGGCTCATCGATCATGCCAGGCAAGGTGAATCCGACCCAGTGCGAAGCCATGACCATGGTGGCGGCGCAGGTGATCGGAAACGACACTGCGATCAACGTTGGCGGGTCCATGGGCAACTTCGAGCTGAACGTGTTCAAGCCCGTGATCGTTTACAACCAGCTGCAATCGATCCGGCTCTTGGCCGACGCCTGCGAATCGTTCGACGAGCACTGCGCGCTGGGCATCGAACCGAACGAGGCGCGCATCGATGAACTACTGCACAAGTCGCTGATGCTGGTTACCGCGTTGAACCGCAAGATCGGTTACGACAATGCGGCGAAGATCGCGAAGACCGCGCACAAGAATGGCACGACCCTCAAGGAAGAAGCGATCAATCTCGGCCTGCTGACCGCGGAGGAGTTCGACGCGACGGTGGATCCATCGAAGATGATCGGGCCTAGCGACTGAAGATGGCGAGCCCCACACGGACGAGCACGGACCGACACGGACGGACACGGACGAGGATTGGTCTGCACTGGTGGGCAGGCGCGTGTGGGCGCTTTCGCTGGTCTCTTCAGCGCGTCTTCAGGAGCGCGTAGCTGCGTGTCGCGAGATAGAGCGTGTTGCCGGAGCACGCGGTCTTTGGAGAATCGGACTGCAATGAAGCGGGATCCCATTTCAAGCCGGCCACTTCGACTTCCACCGGAGTGATCCCGTAGTTCACGAACGCCGCGTGACCCGCGAACAGGAACGAAGCGACACGGGCCGGCGCTTTGATCGTGTAACCGTGCGGCGCGGTCGCGGTGCGCCGCAGGAAGTCCACCACGCGCTTGGGCAGATTGAACCAGTCGCTCTTCACGGGCACGTTCAACTGCTCGCGAATGTCGAAGTCCTCGTGACCGAAGGTGCCCACGTTCCACACGATGGCGCGGCCGCCGCCGGCGTACACCTTCGATGTGACCATGGGGATGCGGATAGGAGCATCTTCGCTCGCATCCAAGACCGCCCACGCCAGGACCGAGGTGTCGGTGGGCGCGAGGTCGCCATGCACGCGGAACGGCTTCTCGCAGGGATAGGCGGCGTCTTCAATGATGAACTCCCGCACGACACCTCCGGCGTGAATCACGTCCTGCGGACGATACCCGAAGAACTCGAGAATCTGGGGTTTTCTTTTCAACTTGTGCAGCGCGTCGAACGTCACGATCACGTGGCGGCCGGCCATCAACGCCCGCGGGATGGCTTCGGCCACGGACGGATCGCTCACCGCGTGCGCGGTGAGGATGACACTCTGCATGGACGGCGTCATGCTGTGCGCGGGAACGCAGGGAATGCCCAGCATGCCCAGGTAATCGTAGACATAGAGGTCGCGTCCACCGTCCCGGTTCGGCGGCTTGACGACGTACACGCCTTTCGGGTCCACCGCCGCGTCGTTCAGCGCGCGCAGAGAGTCCAGCGACTTCGCAAGCCGGCCCATGCGGCTGCCATTGAACAAGCGCTCGTCGTAACACCAAATGACGATGTCGGGCGCGCCGCCGAGGCTGGTGGTCACGGCCTGATCGAAGAACTGCTGGCCGTCGCAATCCAGAAAGTCGAACCAGCCCGACTCGCACTTGCCGCCCGCGCACAACTGCATCCAGCGCAGATTGAAGTAGCCTTGGTACGGCTCGACGTAGCCGAAATCCAGGGTGGTGGGGTCGCGCGTTTCGGTGCCTTGCCACACGGCGTCGAAGATGGCGGGGAACCGTTCCACATCGTAGCCGAAGCGTCCGTAGCGGTCGTAATACTGCGGGAACTTGACCGTTACGCGGACCCGGGGATTCTCGGCGTGCGCGGCGTCCAGCCAGCGTTCGGCCACCATGCCCAACTGCCGGCGGCGCATCGCGCCCCAGTCGCCATCGTGACAGGCGGCGGCGCACACCGCGCAGCGGCACGAGGTGAAGAAGGCATCGTCGATGACGATCTGGCCGAACAGTCGCGCCAGTTTGCGCACCTCGAGTTCCAGGGCGGCGACGGTGTCTTCATCGCTGTAGCAAAAGACCGCCTGGCGCGTCTCCACTCCTTCGGAGCGTTTGCCGAAGCCGGCCCCCTGGAGCGGCATGATGCCACCCAACACGGTGAAGCCTTCCGCGGCGAAGTAGTCGCGGGCCTCACGCAAGAGACTCTCGGACGCCACGGACCCGGCGCGAAACCCCTCGAGAACGACCCGGGAAATCTTGCCAGCCCGAAGCCGTTCCACGGCGCGGGCGCGGACTTCCGGCACGTCCATGCCGCCGATGAGTGTTTCCGCCGTCAGATAGGCTGTCAATGTCAACGCCATTAGATACTCCCAAGTGCTTCGGTCGAAGCGATCCGCGCGCCGGACCCCGTATTTTATCGGGTGGCCCCGGCCCACACAAGGAGGCGCGAATCCGCGGTCCGGGCGGGGCGGAGTCTGTGGACGAGGTGGACAAGGTGGACGGGGTGGACGAGGTGGACGGGGTGGACAAGCCCCCCACGCGCGCGGGGTCCCGTTTTCTCTCTGTTCGCGATATCGCAAGCGCACCGCTGTCTGTGCCACAATAGGTACTTGGTGCGCCGGACCGCTGCTGTCCGGAACGATTGGAGGGGACCGTGAAATACGTCACGATGGTGTTGGGAGCGTTGTGCGCGGTGAGCGCGTGGGCGGAAGAAGCCGAGTGGAAGGATATCACGCCGCAAGCGGACCTGGCGGGCTGGGCCGCCAACAGCGGCGACTGGAAGGTACAGGATGGCGTGCTGACGGGCACGGCGACCGCTGGGGCGCCCGCCACATTGATGTCATCTCTCTTCATGGCGGACTTTGAACTGGAACTGGAATTCCAGGCGGCCGCTCCCGCGGCGGGCGGCATCGTGTTTCGCGGGCACGAATTGCCAAAGCTTCCCATTGCGGAAGGCGCCGACCCACAGAAGACCGCGCGCACCTTGTACGGCTACCGGGCACGCATCGACACGAACGCGCCCGCGCACTGCGGAGGCCTCGATGACCCGAGCGGCCACATCAGTGCGGTGATGCCGCGCGGCGCCGCGGGGGAAAGCCTCAAAACCGGGGACTGGAACACGCTGCGTGTGTCGGCCTTGGGCAATGATCTGCGCGTCGACATCAACGGCGTGCGGGCGGTTACGGGCGCTACGACCACCTATTCGACGGGGTGCCTGGCGCTGACCGTGGATGCGGCCGATGGCGGCGCGATCCAGTTCCGCGCAATCCGGATTAAGGATCATGGACGCGCCGGGACGTGGCGTGCCCTCTTCAACGGACAGAACATCGACGACTGGATCGTGTGGGGCGAAGAAGAGTGGAGCGTCGAGGACGGCGCGATCGTGGGCCGCAGTGGCCCCAAGAAGTCGGAAGGCTACCTCGCGACGCCGGACACGTGGAAGGACTTTCACGTGCGCGGTTCGTTCAAGATGCTTGGTGAAGGCAATTTCGGCCTGTTCTACCATTCGACCATCGCGTATGACGACAAGCAGTACCCGGTCATTTCGGGCTTGCAGGGAGAAGTCGCGCCGGGGTACCCCAGCCCCTCCGGCTGGGTCTACGAGAGCTACAAACGCGGTTGGCTGGTCGAGCCGGATATGAAGCAGCTCGGCGCGTACGCCTTGAAGCCCGGCGACTGGAACGAAATCGAGATCAAGTCCGTGGGCAACCGCATCATCACGTGGATCAACGGCGTCAACGTGCTCGACTGGACCGACACGGCGCCGAATCTTGTTGAAGGAGCGTTCGCGCTGCAGCTTCATACCGGCGGTGTCGACGGCATCATGTGGAAAGATCTCTTTGTCGCGGAATGAGACATGACCGCGCAGGCAACCGTGGAAGGTGAAGGACTTCAATGAAGAAAGAGAAGAAGGACACCGGATACAGCGAGTACCAGATCAAGTTCACGATCGATGCCATCGATCCGCCGATCTGGCGCAGCGTCCGAATCCCCAGCAGCCTGACGCTTGGAGACCTCCACTACGTGATTCAGGCGCTCATGGACTGGGAAGATGAGCATCTTCATGAATTCACAGTCGGCAAACAGTCCTTTGGATCCGCGGACATGCTCGACGATGAGGTCCTCGATGAAGACGAGGTCACGTTGGACATGCTCCTCGGTTCGACGCGCAAGAAGTTCACCTATCACTACGATTTCGGCGACGATTGGAGAGTGACCGCCGAGGTCGAGAAACGGCTCAAAGGGGCGGAGGAACTCCAGCACCCGGTGTGTGTGGCGGGAGCGCGGCGGGGTCCTTCGGAAGCCGGCGGCGGCCCGTGGCGCTATCTCTCCGCACTCGAAGTGCTGGAAAACCCCGAGCATCCCGAGTACGACGAGGTACGGGAATGGATGGGGGACGACTGGGACCCGGAGTACTTCAATCTCGACGAACTCAACGAAGTACTTGGCAAGTTGAACAAGACCCGGGTGCCCTTCGACGACATGGGCGAGGACGAAAGAGATGCCCTCCTTGAGCAGATGCTGGACGAGGACCCCTTCCTCGAAGAACGCGTTATGCGTTTGCACAACAAGATTGCGGAGGTCTACGGGGTCGACGCCGGGGACGACATGCATGCGTTTGTCGAGAAGATGGGCCCTGACGAGTTGAAGCATTTCGCGGAGACGCATCTGGCGGGCAATGCGGTGGAAGCGGCCCACGAGTTTGGGCTGCTCGCCTTGGCCGCAGAAGACCCGGACGAAAAGACGGAGTTCGCCGAAAAGGCGCTGGAGCTGGATCCTCAGAACGTGGATGCCCGGATCGTCCTTGCGAACAATGCACTCCTGGACGGAGACGAGAAGTCGAGCATCAAACAACTTCGTGAAGCGGTGTCCGTGGCGGAAGCGAGGCTCGGCAAGAAGTTCTTTCTGCAGTACCGTGGGTCATTTGGAGAGCGCATCGAGGCGCGTCCGTATCTACGCGCCCGCCAGTCCCTGGCGCGCGCACTTCGCCTCTCCGGCAAAGTGGAGGAAGCCACTCGTGTGTATGAGGATCTTCTCGACCTCGATCGCGAAGATTGCTGTGGCGCCCACTATGGGCTCATCGGAGTACTGCTGGTCGCTCGGGAGTATCATCAGGCGCGTGTCTTGATCGACCGGTTCCGAGAAGATGGCGACCCGGCCCTCGCGTGGGCCAGCGTCCTCGTGCAATACGCCACCCTTGGCGCCAAGGCCGCCACGGGCGAATTGGAGGACGCCATCGCACAGGCGCCGCAGGTTGCCACTTGTCTGCTCGATCCGGACACACTGGATGACCTGGACCTTTCCTCCATGGACGGCCACATCGTGTTCGTGGCGCTCGATACGTTCGCGGAGGCGTGGCAAGAGTGCCCCGGCGCGCTCGAATGGCTTTCTTCCTTCGTTTTCGGAGGCGAGCAGAACTGATTGCGGCTTATTGTTGCTGTGCCATGGCCTCTTTGCATTTCGTGACGAATTCGTTTTGGGTGGCGGAGCCTTCCCGGCCTTCGCCGCCCAATTTCCATGTGGCACGCGCCTCATCCGTCTTGCCCAGGGCCGCCAGGGCCTTGCCTTTCCAATAGAGCGTTTCCGCTTCTTGCGGGCGCGCGGGGCGCCCCACACCCAGGTTCGCGGGGTACGTCAGGGCCGCCTCGAAGTCCGCAAGCGCCTCCGCATGGGAACCCGCTTCAAGGCGAAGCTTGCCCCGCTCGATATGCGCGCGCGACCAGACGCCCCAGGATTCGCTGTTGTTTTCCCAGTTCGAGAACTGGCCCGAATCGAGCAGCGCCAGCGCGTCGTCGTAGCGCTTGACGCTGTTGTAGGAGTTCGCCAGAAGCACCATCACATCGCCGCGGCGCGGCGTCTCGAGCGGCATGCCCTCGAGCAACGCGATCGCGTCGTCCGGCTTCTGCTGTTCGATGAGGATGTTCGCCAGATCCTTGGTCAGTACCTGATCGGCGGGCCGCTCCGTGATGGCCTGCCGGTACAAGTCGGATGCCTTGGCCAGATCCTTGGCGGATTTCCATGCGTGCATGCCCAGATTGCGGTACGCGACGCTGGGCGTGCCGGGTAGGGCCGCGGCTTTCTCCCACGCGGCCACGGCCTCATCGAGCCGGCCGAGGCCCGCCAACACGTTGCCCAGGAAGAGGTGGGCGCGCGCGTCGGTTGGATCTTTCGCGATGGCGTGGTTGAGCACCTCCACAAACTCGACGTGCGACGGAAACGCGAAGTCCGCCTGCACGGCGCGCGCCTTGGCGCGGTAGAGGGATTCCTCCCTGGTTTGACCCAACTGCTCCGCGAGCCACGCCATCAGGTACCAGGGCAAGGGCCGCTCGCGCAGGTCCAGGGGCGGGCGCACGTAGAGCACCTGATCCATGGATGGCACCGCCGTTGCGAACGCGGCATCCAGGAGTTGCAGGGCCTCTTTCGTGAGTCCCAGGTCATTGAGAAAAAGGGCCAACTCGATCATCTCGAAATCATAGACGCCGGCTGTTTGCTTCATGTCATCCACGAATTCCTCCAGATAGCTTGGATCCTGGAGGGCCACGAGCGCCGCGGGAACTAGATCCAGCGGGTCCACGGAGTGCAGTTCCGCCGTCTCTTTCAGCATGGCTTCCCGTTGGCCTGTGGCGTGGAGCGCAGCCAGCCAATGGTCCATGGCGCGCGAGTCGGTGGGCTCGCGGGACACGGCTTCGTCGAAGGCGGCGGCCGCCTCCGCGAACTTGTCCGCGCGCATGTGTGCGCGCCCGGCGAGGTCGTATCCCAGCGCGGAGCGGTCCAGATACGCGGTCGCGCGAAAGCCGCAGTGAGCGGCGTCGTCAAGCCGATTCTGGCCCAGGCGCGCCACCCCGAGGTAGTACCACGACCATCCATCTTTCGCGTTGCGCGCGAGGGCCTTCTCGAGGCGCTCCGCCGCGGCGTCGTACAGGCCGGCTTCGAGATCCAGCTCGGCGAGACCCCGTAACGCGGGCACGAAGGCCGGGTCCAGCGCGAGGGATTGCTCGTACGCCTTGCGCGTTTCGACTCGCTGAATCTGCTCCTCGCTCGTGACGCCTTTCAGGAAGGCCTCCTCCGCCGCTTGCGGCTCGGACTTCTTTGGTAGCTCGGGAATGGACCTCTGGGGAATGGGCAGTGGAGAGGTGTACGCGGCGAGGATGGCGCCGTCGCCATCGATCACGGCGATGTTCACCGGCGCCGCGCCCGCACCGGTCACGACCAGGATCTCCGCTTGGTCGGGCGCAAGGTCCAATTGCTTGTTCAGCAGCGGCGTCCGGTCGCGCGATACCTGACACGTGGCCCCAGGGAACCGGCCCGTCGCCAGGAGCCGGATCTCCACGTTCGTGGCGTCGCCCTCGCCGCTCCGGTAGGTTTGGATGGCCACATCGCGCGTGGCGTATTCGAATCCATCGCCTAAGCCGTGCACCGGGTACCAGCACTCGCGCCAGGCGATGTCCTGGTGCGGGCCCAGCAGGCCGTAGTCCGCCTGCGTTGCCAGAGGGCCGCTCTGCACTTCGATGTAGGGTCCGTCTTCGTCGGTGAGCGCGGCCTGACTCGCGAGCCCGTCTCCCGAGCCGCCCCAGGTCCAGGCCTTCTTGCCCGTGATGATTTCATGGTTTCCATACTGAACGATGCCGCGGTCGCGGTCCACGTCGTAGGCGCCGAAGAAATCGAAGGCGCATCGGTACGCAAACACCGATGTGGGCTCGTCGTAATTGCGCAGGTACGTCATGTCGCGGCCCTTGTGCACAGGCCAGGAAAAGAAGTTTGTGCCGCCGTGATCCGTGCCGAGCGTCATGGGGTAGATGAAGCGCGTCCCGCGCACGAACGGGAACGCGGTGTTGTTCCAGAAGTAGTAGCTGTGGATCCCGTCAGTGGGATTGCAAATGCGGATCTCCTCATCGAGGTAGGCCTTGCCGGGGTGCAGCGTGAGACGGACGTTCCAGCGGGTGCGAAAATTGTGTTCGGTGTAGCCGATGACGATTGACGCCGATCCGTCTGGCCGCACCTGTGGAACCACATTGACCGGCGAAAAGCTCGTGACGGTATGTCCCTGTGGACCACGGTTCCACTCGATACCACCCGAGGGCCACGCCCCGCGCATGGCGATGAGACCCGGCTTGATCACGCGGTTCAGGTGGAACATTTCTTCCCCGCGCGTCTTGTCGAGCACCGAGTGGATGCGTCCGCCGATCTGGGGAAGACAGGTCACCTTGAGGTACTCGTTTTCGAGGAAGACGGCGCGATAGACCCGCTCCTCGCGTATGGTGGAGAGATGGTCTTGCATGGAGTAGGGATAGATGATGGAGCCTTCGAGTTCGTAGAACTTCGGGTTCACGTCGTCGGCGTAGATGGGATACGTGGGAATGGCGATTGTGTCTTCCCACACCTTCACGCCGGTCGTGTCCGCGTCTGCCGCTCCAAGCAATGTGCAAACGGCCGCCACCGCTGTCAGGACTCGCGCAATCCCCATAACCACCTCCACGCTGATTGGCCACTTGGTCCGCGTGCGCATTATGCGGCAGAGCAGGTCCGCAGCCCAAACCGGCTTGGGGACGGACATCCTTGCGTCTCACACGTGTCCCGCAGATTCATGTCATGCGTCCTGGGTTCTTCTGCGTCCCGGAGGGACGGCTGAACCCGGCATGTGTCAGATGAAGACACAGGCGAGGGCGCCTGTGCCACACGCGCTTGCCCGGTCTTGGGCTCTGGTTCTTTTCCGTTGTCTTTGGTTTGCCCTAAGACATGTAGAAACGGGAATGGTCCTTTGATTGGAGAAGACACAGGCGAGGGCGCCTGTGCCACACGCGCTTGCCCGGCCTTGGGCTCTGGTTCTTTTCCGTTGTCTTTGGTTTGCCCCAAGACATGTAGAAACGGAAATGGTCCTTTGATTGGAGAAGACACAGGCGAGGGCGCCTGTGCCACACGCGCTTGCCCGGCCTTGGGCTCTGGTTCTTTTCCGTTGTCTTTGGTTTGCCCTAAGACATGAAGTATTGGAAATAGTTCTTCGATAGGAGAAGGACGTGTGGCACAGGCGCCCTCGCCTGTGTCCCATTTGGTCCGTGTCCGTCCGTGCGAGTCCGTGTTGGTCCGTGTTCTCAATACACGCACTCGCGGGCGGCGTCGGCGTACGCCTGCAACTTTGCAGGCGCGGTGTCAAAGAAGTGGTCCGCCAGAGAGCAGATGTAGCCCCCTTCGTAGCCGACCTTCGTGAACAGCTCGTGCACCTTTGCGCGGATGATCGTGCTGCTGCTTTCGGAGAGCACGCTGAACTGGTCCAGGCCGCCGATGAGAGCCACGCGGTTGCCCACCTTGGCCTTGAGTTCCCACGGCTCCTGGTTGCCGCCGATGCTGACAGGCGCCAGCGTCTCCGATGCGTCGCAGCCGTTTTGTACGATGCACTCCTCAATCCCGAGCGTTCCGCCACAGGTGTGGTAGGTGATGATGAAACCCAGCTCGTGCAGGGCATCATGGAGCTTCCGGTCATACGGAAGGCAGAACTCCCTGTGCAGGTCCGGCGAGATCAGCGTCGACGATGCCGCGCCTCCGCCCGTCTCGATCACGTCGAAGCGGGCGCCTTCCAACGATTCCACAAATTGCAGCTTCTTCATCAGCAGGATCGAGAGAAGCTCATGCACCCAGTCCGCTTGGGTGAGACAGCGGAGTATGAGTTCGCTCGCGTCGAACAGGCAGCAGGCGTGTTGCCAGCACCCGGCCTGATCGCCCCACACAAAACCCCGCAGGATTCCGCGGTCGCCCACGCGATCGTACTCCTTCGCGACAGGGTCGGGATTGAGCGCGGGCACCGGCATGTACTTTCGGATAAGGTCCAGGTCTTCATCGCGCTTGATCAGATACTCGGTGATCCACGTGGTCTTCCGGTCGCCCGCGGTCTTGTAGGTCAGCGTGCCTCCGGGCGTATGGATAGCGTGATGCGCGATCCGGTTGTCGGGGTCGCTGCTGATGACTGTGACCTCGTCGCGCCACTCGTTGGTCGAGGCCTTCTCGAAGTCGGCATTCACGAGCCAGAACTGGCCCATCTCCTGGAAGTACTGGATCTGCGCGTCCATGCCGAATCGCTGAAACGCGTCCAGCGCGTCGATTCCATCCAGATAGGTGTCCAGGTGATACCCTTGCCATTGGTGCACGGACACGGGCAGGCGGTCCGGCTTCTCCCTGGCCAGGGCGCGGAGCATGCGTTCTTTGCTGGTCATGGCATTTTGCCTCCGTCCGCGATCCGGTTTCGCACGGCCGCGGTTACTGCATATCGAGATCGAACTCTCCGAGTTCCAGTGGATACTTCCCGAACTCGCGGATGAGTTCTCGCGCGTAGTCGTAGCTGGCGGGATCCACATTGTCGGGCACGGAGTGGTCGGACTGCATGATGTAGCCGCCGCCCTTCGCGGCGTTGAGTTTGGTCAAGACTTCGCGCCGGATGATGTCGCGATCGTTCGTGGCGAGTACGCGCACGTCGAGGTTGCCGTTGAACGCCCAGCGCTTGCCAAACCGGCGCTTCAGGTCCACCACGTCCAGACCAGCCTTGGCTTCCATCGGATTGTAGGCGTCCACGCCTGCGTCGATCATGTCCTCGTATACCGCCGAGGCATTGCCGCAACCGTGGTAGACCGTCTTGAGGCCCGCCCCGTGGATGATGTCGCAGATGCGCCGCAGTTGCGGCTTGTAGACCGCGCGCCAGTAATCGGGTGAGAAGAACATGCCGCGGTCATACGCGATGTCGCCCCAGATGTACATCCCCGTAAGCAGGCCCTGCGCGGCCTTGATCTGCGCTTCGGCGATCCCCGCGAGAAATTCACCCAGGCGTTCGATGAATCCGGCCATGCGCCCAGGATCCTCGCCGAGTTTGTAGAGGATGTTCTCCGTGCCCATGATGCGCCAGATCATCTCATGCGGTTCGCAAACGCTGCCAAACACGCAGCGATCGCGGGCGGCCGCCTTCACGCGCTCGATGTACGACGGGAAACCCAGGTTCAACGCATCGCCCACCGCATTGATCTGATCGTCGATCTTCTCGAAATAGCGCCGCGGGTCGTGCGGATCGTCGAACACGAAGGATTCCATGTCTTCGTAAGACTCGGTGTCGAACTCGAGGTAGCGCGGCATGGGATAGTCGCCCTTGAGTTCGATGGTGGCCTCGAAACCCGTCCGCACCACCCTGCGCTCCGGCGTGTCCTCGATCACCTGGACGTGCTTGATGTGCGGGTCCATGTTGGGGTTGATCACAATGAGGTCGAGGTCCCAGTACGCATAGGGATCAAAGTCTCCGCCGCCCGCCAGCTCCTGCCGCGCGCGGCGCACGAAGTTGGTCCAGAAGAACTCCCCGACGGGTACGCGGTCGCCCTCACGGTTTTCGAGCGCCGCCACCACACGCCTGGTCTTCGCGCATGCATCGTCCATGGTGCACCCCCTGTTCCAGTCCCCACGGCCATTATAGTACCGCAACCGCCGCGACAGGAACTTCTATCGCTATTCTCGGAAATGCCTTATAATACCTACGGAACGAGCCCCACCTCGCTCGTCAGGGTTCGGTATCTGTGGCTGTCCAAGTTCATGTGAGGCACCTTCTCGGGAGCAAGGCCGATGGGACGTCTCTTCACGGTGTCTATCCCCTTAATCGCGTCATTCTGCGCCGCGTACGCGGTGGCGGACGAAGTAGAGGATGCTATTCCGCGCAGTCTGCGCTATCTCGAAAAAGGCGCCATCGACTGGAAGGACACCATGGGCTGTGCCTCGTGTCATCACGCGCCCATGATGCTTTGGACATGCGCTACGGCGAAGCGTCAAGGTTACGAAGTAGACAACGCATCTGTCGAGACCATCGCGAAGTATCTGCTCAGCGAAGACAACGCCGCGAAGATCCTCCCGCCGGAAAACCCGCCCCCGGAACGCGACGGCACGCAGCTCGGTTCCACCTATGCCTTGCTCGCCCTCGAACAGAGCGGGGCCGCCCGCGCGGACGCCGCGGTTGTGAAACGCATCCGCGACCATTTCATCGCCACGCAACGGGAAGACGGCACCTGGCCCCCCTTTCCTTCGATGGGGCGTTCGCCCATCCTGGAAGGGATCGCGGTCAGCGCGCGCATGTTGACCTTGGCACTCGCGGACCTTCCGGAAGGCGCCGCGATTCCCGCAGTTGTGCAGAAGGCCTATGCTGCTCTGGCCACACCGATCGAGAATCCATCGCACCAGGTGCGCGTGCTGCAACTCCTCGTGGACGTACGGTCCGATGCGCCGCACGACGTTATCGATGCGCAGGTGAACGCTTTGGAATCCTTGCAGCGGCCGGATGGCAGTTGGGCGCAGACCCCTGAAATGTCCGGCGACGCATACGCCACCGGTCAGACGCTGTATGCGCTGGGCAAAGCCGGAAAGCGCGCCGACAATCCTGTGGTACGCCGGGCCGTAGCGTTTCTCCTGTCAACTCAGCAGCCGGAAGGTTCCTGGCCGATGACCTCGCGCCCCATGGCCGAGGGCGACTCCGGCTCAACCAATCTCGAACCCATCACGTTTGCCGCGACCGCCTGGGCCATTCTCGGCATTCTTGCTGTGACCGAGTCCCCTTGATGCTTCGCCGGATGATCGGTTACGCGATGCCGTCGCCGCCCACGGCAAAATCCCGGCGCGCCGTGGCGATGCTGATCGTAAAGCCCGCGATGACGTCTATGAGCGAGATGAGCGTCAGCAGCATGAAGGTCGCCGTGCCCGCGCCCTTGGCGACGATCATCTCGATCAGAAACGCGATGAAGACCGCCATCGAGAGCATATGATCGATGATGGTCGTTCTGGAGATGCGGGCCGCCTTCAGA
>JADLGB010000309.1 GCA_020849535.1 Candidatus Hydrogenedentota bacterium | reverse complement strand
GCCGCCTGCGTCAGGTAAGGTATCGCGCCATGGGTAAAGACATCGTTCACTTCAAATGTCATCACTGCAACCATTGCTGCACGGAAGTCGTGTGCCTTCCCACGCCGTGGGATGTCATACGCATCGTCAAGCATACGGGCGCGAATCCGTACGAGTTTCTGGAGTTCCTGTCTCCGGACGAAATCAGCGAAGTCGCGAAAAACGATCCGACCTGGCTCGAGTGCGAGGATGGGCGCTACATCATGGCGCTGCGCCGCGACGAAAGCGGCTGCCACTTCCTTGACAAGAAGACACGCTACTGCGGGATCTACGAGGCCCGGCCCATCCTGTGCCGCCTGTATCCCTTCAAGCTGCAGGAGACCCGGGACGGCAAGTTCCGGGGGTTCGTGCTGCATAAGGATGTGGGCTGTCCCAGGCACCAGGACGGTCAAGTAGCCACCCAGCCACTGTATGATTTATACCTTGAGGACAGCAAACACCAGGAAGACTACGATGACTTGGTGAGGGTCTTCAATCGAAAGAAATACACAGGGAAGAAACCCGAAGATTTCATCGAACTGTTTGTCAAAGTTGCTAAACCCTCTGTCTCGGCCCGGAAACTAGAACAGCTTCCGGCGCAGGCGGGTCAATGGGAGAGCGCAAGCGTCCAGGAAGGATAGGGCGTGCCTGCGCGTTGCAGCGGGCCGGAGTCTACCCCAGTATATGGTGGGGAATCGGATTCATAACCCCAATATATTGAGTATTTTACGCACTATTGGCGTTGTTCTTGGTTGACATCTCCTACCCCGCATGCTATAGTGACGCCGATTCAACGGGGAACCCCGAACTCATGTGCGGGGATATATCGTCAGCGGACGGAATGATATATCAGCGGAGGGGAGTTTCTCCCGGAACCACACGCGGTGTAAGTCCCACTCACCGTGTGCAGCTCGGAGCATTATCTGCATGAAGCGTTGGACTGTCATGCTCATTCCCCACGGGCAGGGGAACACACGTAGTCTGAATCTATACTCCATTCAAGTCTGGTTTGTGATTGTGGTGTTCGCGGCGTTGGCGTTTGTGGCGGCGTTTTCCTTTCAGAAAAGCGCCTTGGCACAGCGCGATATTGAGCGTCTCGAGCAGGAAAAGCACGAACTGGGCATGGCCGCGGCTGCCGCGCCGGCGGCCACCGATTCCGGTCTGAGCGAAACGCAGCAGGCCGAAATCGAGCAGAAGATCCGGGACGACTACGAGTCCCGGCTGGCGGCCATCACAAGCCAGCTCAGCGAACTCTACGACCTGGAGACGCGCTTCCGCACGTTGAACGGGTTGCCGCCCAAGACAAAGACCCCGGCGGGTTTTGTGGGGGCTGAGGAGAACTCGAGCGTAGGCGGCGGCCGGGGTGGTGCGCCTTCCCAAGGACCGGGAGACGAGACGGCCGAGAGCGGTGATGCGCTCATGCGTCCGCCCAGCGTTATCAATGGAGTGTACCGGCCCAGCGCGGACCTCATCGTGCAGGAGATCAACCTGAGGGCGGAGAGCCTTCGGGAGTATGAACTCGCCAGCGATGCGAAGAAGGAGTCCATCGAGCGCATGCCGGCCATCTGGCCGCTGCGCGGCAGGAAGGGCGTTGTGACTTCGCGGTTCGGGTATCGCAAAGACCCGTTCACGCGCGACCTGAGCTTCCACGACGGCTTCGACATTTCGGCGCCGTACGGCTCGGCGGTTGTAGCCACGGCCCTTGGTACGGTAACCTTCTCGGGCTGGGACAAATACCTCGGCAATTGCGTCAAGATCGACCATGGAGAAGGTCTGACGACCGTGTACGGCCACTTGCAGTCCACGACCGTCAGCGAAGGCGAAAAGGTATCGCGCGGGGATCAGGTGGGCAAACTAGGCAGCACCGGGCGCAGCACTGGGGCGCATGTGCACTACGAAGTCCGCAAGAACGGCAAAGCCCTCGATCCGGCGAAGTACCTGGGATACTAACCTAAGAGCGATTTATGCTGGATGCATCAAAGAAACGAACCTATGGCGACACCAAGGTGGTCACAATAATCGGTCAGGGCACGACGGTGATCGGTGAGCTGAAATCCAAAGGCACCATCCGAATCGAAGGGGTCGTTTCGGGACGCATCCACAGCGACGACACGATCGTCGTGCAGGATTCGGGCCGGGTCAAGGCCGACCTCTACGCCGGCCAGATTACGATCAGCGGTGAAGTGGAAGGCAACGTATTCGCGCAGGACCGCCTTGAAATCACCACCAACGGCAAGCTTGTGGGCGATATTGTGGCACCGCGCGTCAGCATTGCGGAAGGCGTCCTGTTTGAGGGTAAGTGCACCATGAAGCCACCCCAACAGGCGGCTGGTCCCGCACCGGCCGCTCACGCTGGGCAAGCGCCTGGGCCTCGCAGCGAAGCCAATCCATCCCCATCGCAGGGGACCGCACCCCGGGGCGAGCTGTAAGCGCCCGTCCCGCCAAGGACGATCATTCCGTGTCTCCTTCCAGACATCCCAGGATCCTTGTTGCCATGAGCGGCGGAGTGGATAGCTCTGTCGCGGCGGCGCTGCTGGTCCAGCAGGGCTACGAGGTCGTGGGCATGACCATGCGCGTGGCCTCGGGGGAAGGCCGCGAGTCCTCGAGCAAAGCGTGTTGCACGCTGGATGCCGCAGAGGACGCGCGGCGCGTGGCCCAGAAACTCGGCATCCCTCATTACGTGCTGAACTACATCCAGCGCTTCGAGCGGGAAGTCATTACCGATTTCGTCAGCGAATACCTGGCGGGACGCACCCCCAACCCTTGTTCCCGCTGCAACCAGCGTGTCAAGTTCGGCGCGCTGTACGAGAAAGCGTTGGCCATCGAGGCCGACGCTCTCGCGACGGGCCACTACGTGCGCCTGGAACAGCGAAACGGCCGGCATGCGCTGCGCCGTGCGGTGCATCTTGCCAAGGACCAGAGCTACACGCTGTCCGGACTTTCGCAGGAGCAATTGGGCCGCGCCGTGTTTCCCCTCGGCGAATTGACCAAGGAGGCTACCCGCGCCATCGCGCGGGACCTGGGCCTTGTGACCGCGGACAAGCCGGAAAGCCAGGAAATCTGCTTTGTCCCCGACGACAACTACCGGAACTTTCTGGCAAAGCGTGCGGCCCCGGCGAAACCCGGGCCGATTGTGTCCATGTCCGGCGAAGTCCTCGGCGAGCACACGGGACTCGTCAACTATACGGTCGGGCAGCGCAAGGGACTCGGGATCGCCGCGTCTAAACCGCTCTACGTGGTCAGGCTCGATATGGCGCGAAATACCTTGGTAGTCGCCCATGAGGACGAGGCGAATTGCCAAGCCTTGACGGCGGGGCAGGTGAATTGGTGCGCACTGCCGCCCCAGACGGAGCCGTTCGACTGCGAGGTCCAGATTCGCTACAAGAGCCGCCCGATCCCCTGCACAGTCTATCCATCCGAAGCCGGGTTCGAGGCGCGGTTTCACGAACCGCAGCGCGCCGTGACGCCAGGGCAGTGGGCCGTGCTCTACGAGGACGATTACGTGCTCGCAGCGGGCATCATCGATAGCTCCGCGTAGGGATCAGTGTCCTGTTGAGACCTTTACGCGCTTCGCAGGGACGATTCGCACGGGTCCGAGAAGCCCTGAACGCGGCAGTGGCTCAAACCCGATCAAGCCCTTCATCAGGGTGAACGATTCCTTGGTGCCACCGCCCAGGCGTTCGCGCAGTTCTTCGGGCACAGGCAACGGTTCGGTCATGCCGGAGACGCGGTTGATCAGGACATTGGTCACGCGAACCTCCAGATGATTGGCTGCCGGGCGCACGAAACCGGTGATGTCGAGAGCCTGCCCCCGCATCCACGCCACACCCGCGGGTGACCCGTTCATCAGGACCTCGGCGACGTCCCCCACATCACCCAGGTCCAATGAGAGGGCCACGTCTTCCGCGACATAGGGAGCGGGCAGGTCGAAGTCCACGGTGTAGACGCCCGTCCCGCTGAAGTGCTTCAACTCCGGATCTTCCGTCCACGACACCAAACGATCCAAAACCCGCTCCTTCTTCGAGAAGTAATCCGCGGCCAGTGACAAGGACCACGGGCCGTTTATGGTCAAAGGGGCGGGGCATTCGCTCACCGTGAACGGCACGACGGTCCCATCGCTGAGAGACAGAGGAAACGCCCCATTCTGACTCGCGAGAATCTCCGCTGCGCCTGCTTCCACGCGGTCAACGCTGAACCCCTCGCATCGAAGGACGTGCAGGGGCGGGTTGGCCTCCGACTCGAACACGACAAAAGTAGACGCATAAGGGGCCAACCGCAAGGGCAGGCGCGTTGCCCCTCCCACATCTTCGAACACTGGATAAGGACGGATATCCCCCGTGTACGGATTCCAGATCCAAGGCGCCTTCCCTGACACGCGAAACGCGACAGGCATTTCGACTTCGTGTTCCTGCACGTTGGTGACGAAGTAGATGTCGCGCTTCGCGTCGCGCCGGTGGATAAAGGTCAGGCCTGGGTTCTCGCGCCAGCCCATGCGGATGAAGTCGATATCCAGGTCCGGCCGCACGATGCTGCGCAGCACCTTGAGGAAGGGATCGTAGGCGCTGCTTTGCAAGTCCAGCGGATCGGAGCGGTCCATCACGGTATTGATGCGATACGTGCGGCCCTTGCCGAACTCGTGGACCGCCGTGCCGTCCCTTCCCTCTGGCGCGGCAAACAGCTTCTCCGAAATTCCCTTCACGGCGGCATCCTTCTTTTCGTGATCGTCGAGTCCCGTCGAGAACTCGGGCACGCGCTCGAGGGCAATCACCATGCCGCCCTGGTCCACGTAGTCGCGGATGCGCTCAAAAGTTTCCAGGGGCAGTGATTCGATGTTGGGGAGGATCACTACGCGGTACGACAGATCGCGCACACGCAGTTCACCGTTCTCGAAGGTGGCGCTGTGCTGCAGGATATCGTCGTTGATGAGGTCGTAGTCATACCCGTTGCCGATGAGCAGGCGGCCGAGCCCGCCCCAGTCGAAGTCGCGCGTCCAACGGCGTGCGTTCAACACGTTCTTGGTCCACTGATTGGCGAGTGGAGAGTACAGGGCAACGTCAGCCGTGAACGACCCCTGTCGCAACAAGTGACAGCCGCGCGCGATGTAGCTGCTCAACAGCGGGTAGTATGGCCACCAGACGTTCTCGGGGCTGGTGTGAATCCCGGCGTAGAATCCGCGTGTGGGCGTGAGGCCGCGCTCCGGGATTCCGGTGATGCCTTGATTGTAGAATTTGTTGGCGCCCGAACGCAGGAAGATGTCGCTGGCGATCTTCAGTTCTTCCAGCGTGGCGCGGTAGGGCTGCCAATGCTGGTAGGTGTAGGCTTCCACCGTGACAATGTTGCGCCCGTACAGGTGTGCCCCGGAGGCGACGTACTTCTTGGGGCCGATGCGCGTGTCGAACCAGGGTACCGCGTCCTTCTCGCCCGCGGTGATCTCCATCTCGGGAAGGTCGGTGACTCCCGCGCCCTCGAGGATATCCGTTGGAAAGCCGTAGGGCTGTACGCGCGCCTTGACGTTGTGCTCCGCGCTCCAACGCAGGAAGGGTTTAAAGAAAGCTTCCATGCCGGTGTGATGAAGAAACTCGTTGACGTCGTAGCGGACCTTGGGTGAGATAATGCTTACTTCCCACCACAGCGCGGGCAGATAGCGGTCCAGCTCGTAGCCTTTGTACTCGCGGAACTTCGCCATCAAATGCTGGTTCCAATAGATCCCGTTGCGATGGATAGGCACTTCGAAACTGTCGGAGAAGACGGACTCGATGGTGCTTCCGAAATACTTGCCGACGGCCGGTTCGAGTTTTGCTCCGACGTAATTGAAGTAGTCCGTCATGGCGGTCTCGCTGACATGATCGACCACGGAGCCTTCGTCCACATACGTGAGCCAGAAGGCCATGATGCGCCATTGGCCTTCGGGGACATTCCACGCCAGTTCACGGCCCTGTACGCGGTGCGTCAGGACCTGGAGCGAGGATTCGACGAGGATGCCGTCTTCCATGCGGCCTGCGACCACGGCGACAAGACGGTCGTCCGGCAGAATGTCCGGGCGCGAGCGCGCGACGTCAAGCGGATTGATGGTGGCCTCCGTGGAGAGCGGCCCACTGAAGGTCTGCCCACCTTCCACCACCAACGAACTGGACAGAAGGTTCTGACTCCGGTCCTCCTGCGGAACCCAGTCGCCGCCGAATACCCACCCCGGCCCGCCGAAGTTGAGAGAGAACTCAAGGCCCAGCCGCTCCGATTCAGCGACGGCGTGCCGCAATAGTTCCAGGAAGGGTTCGGACAGGTAGGGGACGTTTCCTTTCTCGTACACCGGCTGCATGGAGATTTGCTCGACTCCGCCGATGCCGTGGCTCTTCATCTCTTCGAGCTGCCAGGTGATGTCTTCCTTGGAGAGGGCGTTGCCCATCCACCACCAGCGGGTGTGAGGCAGACACGAGACCGGTGGATTCTGGAAATCACTCACGAGCGATTCGCGCGAGGAAGGCTGTTCCTGTCCGTGGGTCGCGGGACTACATAGCAGAAATGCAAACGCAAGAACTGACGCGATACTGAGCCGGCAAAGTACCACTTTCATGAGTCATTCCCCCTCATTGTGATCGGCAGACGATGATTCTACCACGAGAGCGGCCCTTGCACGGCAAACGCCGCGAGGGCCGTGGGGACAAGCTGCATGGTGAGATTGTCCCACCCGTGGGGAGAGACGGCCTCACACAGGGCCGCGGCGGTGCCGATGAGGACTGCGGAAACCAGGGCGCGGGCGTTGAACCCCGTGTCCGCCGTGAAGTGCATCGCGGCCAACACGGATAGAGCGGAAACGATGAACACGGCCAAGGAACCTTCGAGGCTTCGCGTGCAGCGAACGCCGCGCATGGAGGGCACGCGGTAGCGGTGCTGACCGAACCGCGTGCCGACGGGTTCACCCACGGCATCGCCCAGACCCGTTACGAGAAAACCGGTCATGGCCATCGGCCCAAACCAGATCGTGGACAACACGCCACCCGCGAGCGTGGCGGCATAGGGCACAGCGATGTAAAGCGTGCGATGCGGCGCGTCCTTTTCGCGCGCAATGGCCTCGTAGAGCAGGTGGCCCTCGCCGCGCAGCACCGCGTAGAGAATGACAAGGCTCGTCATCGCGCCGAAGAGACACACGGCGCGGGTGCCAGCGGTGGCCTGGAGCAGGGCGGCGGAAACGAAGATGCCGAAGTGAAATACTTTGCGGGTATAACCGGTGGGCCATTGCGCGCGACGCTTGAGAATTCCAGCGAGCGCCAGCCATGCGAAAGCCCAGATCAGGGCAGGGGGTCCAAACAGCGCTGCCTCGGAAGGCGTGGGGAGATTCGTCGCAATGAACTCAACGAGCGCGCGCATGGGTAGACGATAGCATTCCCCAGTCGATAACGCGAGCGGGAGTTTCACCCTGGAAACGGTCACCCTTGCCCGAACCACCGTCTTTCGGGGCAAGTTCAACCCGCAAGGGCGAATGACGATCGCCCGGCGATTCATCGCTGGGTCCCTATTCGCAAACATCGTTAACGACTTTCGCATTCGACCAGGCGGCGCCTTGGCGAAGGAGGTCCAAGCGGCTGAGATCAGTCCAATTCAACAGGAGCGTTGGAAAGGTACGTAACGGAGTGATATCGGAACCGTGAGGAAGAATCCTGCGCGCATGCCAGGGCTCACATGCGACGATGCGCGTGGCAGACGATACAGGCCGTCAGGCCGATCACTTGAATGAAGCGCTGCGCTGTCACGCCGCAGGCGTGAAAAGAAGGGCAGCCCGATCGGCTCTCGGCGCTTCCCATTCCTTGGCCCGCGGCGCACCCTTGCGCATCATCGCGCGCACATGTACCATGACGGCGATACACAAACAAGGAGGAGCTTCGCATGATCTCTGTTTTGCGCATCGGTTTCGCGGTCTGTCTCGTTATGTTTCCCGTTGCGGCAAGTGCGGAGCCCATTACCACGGGGACTCTCGTGAACGAGATGGTGGATATGTTTCGCCTGTCGGAAGCACGCGAGCCCGACTACCGCACACTGCAATTCTCATCTTACGATCATCAAAGCTCGGTGCCCGGTGGACCGAACTGGTTTGCCAACTCGGACGGGTTCGGAGGGGAGCCCATTCCGAACTTCGAGGCTGTCCTCAAGGAACCCGGAGCGGACGGTATCGGCGAATACCTGGTCTGCGACATCCAAGGCGCGGGGGCCATCGTGCGTGTATGGACCGCGGCAATCGAGGGTACGCTTCGCGTGTATCTCGATGGGAGTGCCGATCCGGTGTACGACGGATCGGCCCAGGATTTCCTCTTGCACCCTTGGACCGCGTACGCGCAGAAGGCGGGGCTTGAACCGAGTATGCTGGACGGCACGTTCTACCAGCGCAACGCGGCATATTGTCCCATGCCTTTCGCGAACGCGTGCCGTATCGTGTGGATCGGAGACGTAAAGAAGATTCACTTCTACCAGGTCCAGCTACGCGTCTATGAAGGGCCCGCGGAGGTGGTCACGTTTCGCGCCGAGGATCTGAAGACACACGCGGAATCTATTCGCCGCGTGTCCGGTATATTGAAGAGCCCTGGCGCGACGTGGCCCTACCATTCCAAGGAGACGTCTCGCGCGCTGAACGTCTCGGTGGAACCGGGAGCGCGCGTGGAGGCTCTCAGCCTCGACGGGCCCGGCGCCATCGAACGCCTGACCTTGCGCGTGTCCGCGAAGGACCCGGTGCTGGCACTGCGACAGACACTGCTGCATGTAACCTGCGATGGCTCGACGTGGGGCCAGGTGCAGGCACCCGTGGGCGACTTCTTCGGTGCCGCGCCTGGTGTGAATCCCTATGACTCCGTGCCGTTCACCGTCGAAGCGGATGGCACGATGACCTGCCGCTTCGTCATGCCGTACGCCAAGAACGCAAAGGTCTACTTCGAGAATCTCGGCGCGCAGGCAGTGACCGTTGAAGGTGAGGCCCTCGTCGCGCCGTACACGTGGAACGACGACATCTCGATGCATTTCCGCGCGCGCTGGCGCATCGATCACGGATTGACTGCCTCCGGCGCGGAACCGCAGGACATCCCCTTCCTCGTGGCGCGCGGTGTCGGCGCGTACGTGGGCAGCGTGTCCTACGTGTTGAACCCGAATGACGTACCGTCGCCGGGCGGCAATTGGTGGGGTGAAGGCGACGAGAAGATCTTCGTCGATAACGATGTCCGGCCCTCGACGTTTGGCACCGGGTCCGAGGATTATTACAACTATGCCTGGTCGAGTCCCGACATCTTCGTGTTCCCATATTGCGGCCAGCCGCGCAACGACGGTCCCGCAAACCGCGGTTTCGTCACGAACCATCGGTGGCATGTGCTGGACGACCTGCCGTTTGGCAACAGCATTGCGTTCTACATGGAGTTGTTCCCGCATGAGCTGAACCACGGCATGGCCTACGGGCGTATCGGTTACTACTACGCGAGGCCCGGCGCTATCGACGATCACGTCACGATCGCGCCCGAGGATGTGCGTCCGCAGGTGTTGCCGCCGTGGGAGCCGGCGGCCCGCGGCGCGGCGAGCAACTCGGTCTTCTATCAGGCGGAGGAAGTGGACGAACCGCGCGATGATGTGATCCTCGAGAAGGCGGCGCTGTGGGCGCGCGGCGGCATCTACCGGTGGAGTCCGAAGCAGGAAGGCGACACGGCTGTGTTTACGATTCCGATCGCTGAGGCTGGCCGTTACGTTGTGCGCCCCGCGCTTGGGCTCGACGCCAAGTCGGGGAAGATCACGATGTTCGTGGACGACGCCGAAGCGGGTTCCTGGGATCTCCATGACGCGTCCCGCGTTATGGAACGCTGCATGGACACCGCGCCCCGCGACCTGACGAAGGGCGACCACCGCATCACGATCCGCTTTGACAGCGGAGGCAAGAGCGTCCCCATCGACTTCTTCTGGATTCAGAAGCAATAGCTAACGCGCGGGCGAAACCAGAGGGGGCTTTTCTCCACAGATGGCGCAGATAGCCGCAGATGATGAGGGCAAAGACGGCAGTTGGTGAAGTCCAAACTACGCCCTGAAAGGCCAAAGTACTCACAGCCCAGCGCGGCGTAGCCGCAGAGAAACGAAGATAGTTGTCCACCGATTTCACCGATTGCACCGATTCAAGAAACAGACCACCAAGGAGGAGGCAGCCAAGGGGATGCGAGCAAGGGGGAGCGGGCGACTCGTCCGTAATTCGGGGCCACTCCAACGCAGAGGCGCGGAGTTCGCAGAGGAACGCAGAGAATTGTGAGAGCGGAACGCTCCCCTATACTGCCTCGCTCGTCACGCCTGCGGCGTGACACAGTGCTTGGTTCAACCTAAGAACGGCAGTTCAGCCTGGGAACGCCACGCACCAGCGTGGCAAACAATGCAGACAGCACCGCCTTGTAAATCGAACGGCACTCACCCAGATGGTGACGGTACCGTTTTTTCCAATGCATTGGCGTACCGCACAGCAAAGAAGGGCGCCACCGTCATTTGGGTGAGCGCGGTTCAACTGTCAAACCGGTGCTATCTTCATGGTCTGCCACGCTCTCTGCGTGGCGCTCCCAGTTCAGGATCCTTTGTTCGCAGTGGTCCAGCGGAGGGCGGTGACGGAGTGGGGGGGCAGTGTGAGGGGATAGGGGGACCGGAAGTCATCCAGTGTTCTGGTTTCGATGGTCACGCGCTCGCGGTCTTCATTGTCGTCGCCGATGCTGGCTGGTGCAAGGCGCAGCATGGCCGCGTCGTGCGAAGGTGGGGCCGGACTTTCGATGGAGACGTCCATCGCAAATTCCAGGCAGAGGTTAAAGAGTATCGCGCTGATGGCGTCACCCTCGCGGAACGCGAAGGACTGAATATACGCGAAGTCTACGTCATGTTCGAGTCCGTTCAGCGCCTGCTGATACCAGCTAGGGTTAGGTCCGGATTGGAGGGTCTCGAGCATATCGCCCTGGATGATCTGATTGGCGAGTTCCACCCCAAGCCACGTCGGGCGCTTGCGACCCGTCGCGGCAACGTCCCGCAGCATGCCCCATAGCCGGACGTAGTTCTTGTTGCCCATGTCGAATGAGTACTGAAGCGCGGTGAAGGCGCACTGGGTGCGAATGCCGAAATCGCGTTGGTACACCAGCATGTGCATGGGCAATGCGATCGCGCCGCCCGCGCCGGTCACGAAATCATTCCGGATATCACTGGGGATGTCGCCGCCGGTGGTGTGGAAGTTGATCTCGTAGATCGCCATGCCGGTGTTCCGACCCGCGCGTCGGATGAGGCCCGCGGACTCGCGCAACTTACCCTTCCCTGCGTCCTCGAAAGGCCGTGCGAAAAGCGGGTAGTACATGTTCGGGGGCGTGTCGTGCGTGTCGAGGCCTCCGAAATACGGCGCGAGGGCGATGGTGTCGTGCTCGACGCTGTTGCTTTGGATCTCTTCCTGACGCCCCGGAAAGTAATACTGGCCTCCGATGATCAAATCGAAGTCTTCCGCGCGAAACGCCGGATGGGCCTTCAGCATCGCGAAGCGATCTGAGGCCATCTCGCCGAGCCGCACGCCTCCCAGTGCGGAAGCGCCGAAGAAGGGATCTGATCCGGATGCGGCACCCCACATTTCGTTGCCGTATTCGAGGTGAATCTGTGCAAAGGCGTCCGTCCACGGAGCGGGATGGCCCGACGCGGCTCGGCGGTCCGCGAAAGGATGCGCGCCGTCCGCGGGCGCGGTCAGATACTCGGCGAGGCCGCGCAAGTCTTCCGGCGAGAAGGTGGGCGGGATCACATACCAGGGTTCCGCATCAACCGTCTCGCACAGTTCGAGAAACTCGTGAAGTGAATACGAGAAGTCGCCACCCGCGCGTTGCTTCGGGCTGAACCCGACCGTCTTGCGCGCCCAGGGCTCAGCGAGTTGATTCTCGAGGGTTTCACCAAGCTGCGTGCTCCAGTCGCGAAGGACGCCGGGGCGCAATTCCCGCAGCCGCTCCACAAGCGCATCGGTGAAGGTAGTAGGATTGGTTTGATCGGTGCGTTCAAGCGAGGCATCGTCGAGCCACGTCTCGGGAGTAGCCCCTTCCAATGTCACACTGACCACGAGGAGCGGATGGTAATCCCCGTCCCGAAATCCGTCTCGACGATCCACGCCCGGCGCCGCGTCGAATGTGAATTCGTAGAGCCGCCATTCCGGTGAAAGCGTGAGCACTTCGTTCACGAACTCGGTCTCGCCCTCGCGGTAGAAGCGCGCGCGGAGTTGCCCGCCGCTCTCCCCACCCCGCGCCCAGAACGCGAAGCGCCACGGTCCCTCGATCACCAGCAACTTGCCCGCGGTGACATCGCCATCGCGCCATTCGCTGTCCAGATATACATTCCACGTGGGGGAGCCGGACGCGGCGTTCAGGTGAAGAGACTGCTTGCCAGGACTCTCGGGCCGGATGTTGGCCGTGTCGGCGATATTCTCCGACATCCGCGTGCCCACGAAGATGCCCTTGAGTTCCTTGCGCACGAGCAACACGTCGTATTCCTGCGGTGCGGTGCCGGACTGGTCCAGGTAGAAGATGTTCTGGTTGTTCTCCAGAGCGAAGTGTTTGATTGTTCCACGCCGTCCTTTCGCAGGCCCGTAGACGATCTCGTAGTCCGCGCCGTCCCAGAAGCCTTCCGGCTGGCCGACGCCGTACTGCTCGTGGTTCCATTCCGTGACCCAGAAGGCCTGTGGAACCCGCGTGCCGTTGGCCTTCGCATCCGCGTGAAGGACGCTGCCGTAGACGGCGGACTCGAAGCCGGGGTTCGGGATGAGGTTCTTGATGAACTGGGACGCGCCGTAGGGAGAACGCCCTCCAAGGTTGATGCCAAGTCGTTTGGCCTTCGGCACGATGACGTTACCGGTGATGATGATTACGGTAGGCTCTGCTCGGCTTTCACTTCCCGCTGGATCTTCGTTGACGGCAAGGTCCGTGCGCTCTTGACGCGTGGTGTGCGGCAGGCGAAGGTAAACAACCGCGGCGGAAGTGCCAACGATTGACAATAGAAAGCACGCGAGAATGATCGTACGGTCTTTCAGTCTGCGGCGTCGCGCCAAGCTGGTTCCCTCCTGACGCGCGTGGCTC
This sequence comes from Candidatus Hydrogenedentota bacterium, assembly GCA_020849535.1. Classification (GTDB taxonomy): domain Bacteria; phylum Hydrogenedentota; class Hydrogenedentia; order Hydrogenedentales; family SLHB01; genus JAHDWY01. The sequence goes on along the minus strand of JADLGB010000309.1, from coordinate 23,485 downwards.
ACGCGCACGCAGAGTATAGCACCCGCGTCCACGCGGAAAAGCGGCTACTGAAACACGATGGTGCGCTGCGCGTGGCGGATGATCCGGTGATCCAGATGCGCGTGAATAGCGTTGGCCAGGGCCAGCTTCTCGAGGTTCCTGCCTTTGCGTTTCAGGTCCTCGACCGTGTCCTTGTAGTAGACGCGCTCGACCATCTGCTCGATGATTGGCCCTTCATCCAGGGCGGGAGTGACGTAATGCGCCGTGGCGCCGATGATCTTGACGCCGCGCTCGTAGGCCTGCCGGTACGGGTCCGCGCCTTTGAAAGACGGCAGGAAGCTGTGATGGATGTTGATGATGTCGCGCTTGTAGGCCGCGAGAAACCCATCGGAGAGAATGCGCATGTAGCGGGCAAGCACCAGGAAATCGGTGTCCTGCACGAGATCGAGGATGCCTTGCTCCGCCCGCAACTTGGTCTCGGGAGTGACCGGCACGTAGTGGAAGGGGATGTCGTAGCGTTCGACGAGTTCCCGGCAGTCCTCGTGATTGCTGATTACCTTCGGAATCGTGACCCGCAGTTCCCCGCTGCGATGACGGTAGAGCAGGTCGAAGAGGCAGTGATCCTGTTTCGACACCAGGATCCCCATGCGCGGCGTTTCGGTGGAGTAGTGGATTTCCCAAGTGGCCTGGAGTTCTTCGGCGACTTCGCGCCAGCCCTTCTCGAGCGTTTCGCGGTTCACCCGCTCCTCGTCCAGCGAGAACAGCAGCCGCATGAAGAAGCGGCCCCCTTCGGGATCGGTCGTGTGCTGGTCGGATGTCAGGATGTTGCACTCGCTGCGAAAGATGAAATCGGAAACGCGCGCGACAATCCCCTTCTTGTCGGGACACTGAATCAGCAATACCGTCTGCGTCATGGCTCCCCCGTATAGTATGTGTCATCGGCGCTGCATCGCGCGCCGGAATGTGGCCACAAAGTCGCGGTCCGATTCCCTGCCATACGCGGCGTCCGCTGCCGGCTGCGCAGGAAACATATCCACCGGCGCCATGCCCGAGGCCCGCGCGGCGTCCTTCAATTGCGTGTCCAACGCCTGGGCAGGCCGCGCGGACTTGGAGTTGCTGGCATGGATCACCGAACGCCGGTAGGACTCCTCCGAAAGCCGCGTCGGATCTTCCATATGGCTGAACATCGCACTTTCCAGCCGGATGGTGTCCGTGCCTTCATCATAGTAGATGTCGAGCATCCGGCCTTCCTGCGGATAGTCAATAATGGAACCCGTCTGGATCTCGTAATAGGGATAGGCGCCGTCCACGTACTCCACATAATTCACGTGCGTGTGCCCGCAGAGGTGGGCAATGATGTTCGGCTGGCTCGAAACGTACTCTCTCCATTCTGGCGTGCGCACCTGCTCTTGCGGGTAGGGCAAATCAAAATCCTCGGAAGGATGGTGGGACGCCAGGATGACGAATTCGCCATCGGCCTGCGCGTCTTCTATCTCCGGCTTGACGAAGGACTCGAATTGTTCCCGCGTCATGACGCCGTAGTGTGCGGGCAGGCCAGGAGGTGGATTCGGGGCCACGGTATCCATCACGACGAGCCGCACCGGGATGCCTTCCTTGGGATGGACCGAGTAGCGCGTGAGACCGCTCGCAATATTGCCTTCATCAAATCCGTGGCCGGCAGGCGCAGTAGTGGTATTGAAGTGCTCTTCGATGAATTCTGTGCGCCGCGAGAAATGACGCCGCGGATCTGCGACAAAACGGCCCGCCTCAAGGTCACCCAGAAGAAGCTGCAGCGTGTCGGGGTCCATGAGTTCTACACTACCGCGTAGAATAGCGGGGCTGTACAAGCTGGTGGGCTCCAGCGCGTCCAGATTCTTGTCGAGGAGGTGCAGCCCGAACGCCGATGCGACGGGACGCAGCAACGGCGCGCGCCAATCTTGCGGGTCAGATGCAGCCCGATCCACAGCGAACGTGCCAACCGAAAGTTCATCGTGGTTTCCGTAGACCGTGTACCAGGGGATGGAAGGGTCCAATCCCTCGGCCTGGAAGCCTAGTTTCGGGTTGTCTTCCGGGGCCACCTCGCGCAGCTCCCCATCCGGTTCGCCCGAGTCCGGCAGGACCCATTGGCCGTCCATCGTGTCGATGAACCAGCGGAGTTCGTTGTGCTGGCAGCCATCCGTCAGATCGCCGGTCGCGATCACGAAGTCGATCGGAGGCACGTCATCGCCTTTGGCGGCATGGTGCTCGTTCACGACCCGCAGGGTCGCGTCCAAGGTTTGGAGTCCATAAGCTTCCTGGGGTCGCCACGCCGAATCCATGAGTGCCGCAAGACGCACGGCGCGATTCGGGCTTTCCTCGTCCACGATCTGCGTGTCGGAGATGTGGGCGATCCGCAGCCAGTGGACCCCGCCCGTACCGGGCTCAATGGTGTCGCTGGGCGGTGTGGGACATCCCGTGATGCAGAGGCTCGCGGCTGTGAGGGCCGCGGCCAACGCGATGGACTTCCGCAAACATGTGATTGTGCCATATCTCACGTGGATACGTTCTCCGTGGCCCTGAAGTCAGCCGGACGCCCTGCCCAGGACTTCCGCAACAAAGGCGCAACCGACAGGAGTCGCTTCGCCCGCTGAAGCCCAAGATCGAAAGATCGCCCGATGACGGAAATCTGCGCAGACACCACTGAATTGCCCCATCTTGTTCCCCCTTTGAAGGGGGTGGCCCGCAGGGCCGGGGGATGTTGCGCCTGCGCATCGACTTCTGTCGGCTCTGTCAACAAAGCAGAAGCATACCAGAAGACCAGCCCTCAGCGCAGTCCTGGAGGGCGGGTTTTCCTACCCGCCAGTCTTTGGCTTGACCGCGGGAATGGCAGTGCTGGATCAACGCGGCGGAAGGGCTCTTCCCAAAAACAGGCACGGGACAGATGCCTGCCCCGTGCCCTTGAGTCCAATTCATGCGCCGGACACACGGAATCCTGGCGCCCGAAATTTCGGTGGCAACCCTAGTGATGCCCGTGCCCCTTGTGTCTATCCCTGTCGTGCGGCTTTCTGTGCCCGCCATGATGGTCCGGGCGCGGCCGGGGCTTCGGCTGTTGAGTCTCGACCAGCAGTTCCGTCATGGCGATTGCCGATTCGAGTTGCGCGGTAATCTGCTGCTTTTGGGCCGAATCCTTCACCCAGTCGGCAGGCTCAGCGTTTCCGTCAACCAGTAGCAGCAGACACTGCAACTCCCGCATTGCCGCCGTATAGCAGCCCGAGGCCAGCTTCTGCTGCACAGTCTTGAGTTTGCAGGTCATGGCGCTGATGCGGCCCTTCGCGCACTTCGCGTTCGGTGCGTCAATCACGTTGACCGGCAGGGCGGCCACTGCTTTGGCCAAGCTGTCGACCAACGCGGCCACATAGGCCGCGGGAACGCCGTATTCGAGGGGCGTGGGGTCGGTTCCGTCTTCGATGCCGTCCCCGTCGGTATCCGGATCGCAAGGGCTGGTTCCCAGATTCACGACCTCATCGCCGTCAAGGAGGCCGTCGCCGTCCGAGTCCGGGTTCAGCGGATCGGGACAGCCGCTCCCTTGAGCCAAGTCCAGCTCCTCGCTGTCGAGAAGTCCATCGCCATCGGTATCGGTAATGACGACGTCATCAGAAGGGTCGAGTGGATTTGTACCGTCTACCAGCACTTCCTGTCCGTCGTCGATGCCGCCTCCATCGGTATCCGGGTCGAGCGGGCCGGTTCCGTAGACGAGCACCTCATCCCCGTCGCTGAGTCCATCGCCGTCGGAGTCCGGGTTGGAGGGGTCCGTGCCGTAGACCTTGCTTTCGTCCGCATCGACGAGACCATCTCCGTCGCTGTCGAGGACCGTTCCCTCGAGACTCAGGAGCCACACGGCGCCGCAACCGCTTCCGCCATCATCGTCCTGGTTGGCACCCACCGCCAATTCCGGCATACCATCGGCATTCCGATCGCCGAGACCGGCCAACGAAACACCGAAGCGGTCGCCGGCGCGCAGGGGACCCACCAGTCCGCCTTCCAGGGAACTGATCTTCTGGAAACCGTGCACCGTGCCATCCGCGTTCATAAGCAGCACGTATATTGCGCCCCGTGCACTTCCGCCATCGTCATCGCCCTGAGCGCCGACAGCCAAATCGGCGACACCGTCAGCGTCCAAGTCGCCCAAGGGTGCGATGGAGGATCCAAACTGGTCCGAATTCTCCAGATAGCCCTCGAAGCCGCCATGCGTATCGCTGATCTTCTGCGTCGCATGCACGGTTCCATCGCCATTCAGAAGCAGGATCCACACCGCGCCGCGCAACGCGCCGCCGCTGTCGTCTCCGATCGCGCCCACCGCCAAATCGGTGATGGCGTCGCCGTCCAGGTCGCCGATCGCGGCCACGGAACTGCCGAACCCGTCCGAGTTTGCGAGAGGCAACGCCGCGCCAATCGAAGCGCTGACTTTCTGGTGGGATTTGACCGTGCCATCCGGATTCAAGAACAGGATCCAGACCGCGCCCCGGTCCGTCCCGCCGTCGTCATCGGCAGGGGCCCCGGCGGCCAGGTCTGCGACGCCGTCGCCGTCAAGGTCTCCAACGCCGCAAAGCGCGGAGCCGAACGCGTCTCCATTGTCGAGCGGGCCGGTGAAGCCGCCCTCGGCGCCGCCGATCTTCTGGTGGGATTTCACTGAGCCGTCTGCGTTCAGGAAGAGGATCCAGACGGCGCCGCGATTGAGGCCGCCATCGTCGTCACCGGCGGCGCCTACGGCGAGGTCCGGCACACCGTCGCCATCCAGATCGCCCAACGAGGCCGCTGAGATGCCGAAGGCGTCTGAATCATCCAGCGCCCCGCCGAAGCCTCCTGCCGCGGCGCTGATCTTCTGCGAGGCAATTGCGATGCCATCCGCGGAAAGCAGGATAACCCATACCGCTCCGCGGTTGAGGCCGCCGTCATCGTCGTTCAGTGCGCCGGCGGCGAGATCCGCCACGCCGTTTCCGTCCAAGTCACCCACAGGAGAGACCGAATACCCGAACTGGTCATCGGAATCCAGCAGACCGGTGAAATCGCCCGCCACGCTGCTGATCTTCCGCTCGGCAATGACCTCGCCCGGCAGGGCCCAGGCAGTTGCAGTGGCGAGTGAAGCAAGTGCCATGAAGAGAAGGAGTTGCGAGAGTATGCGATGTGGGAAAGCCTTCGGGAGTTTTGCGCTGGAGAACATAGACCATACCTCCTCAGACGCTAGGCATGATCCCAATGTTCGGTCCTTGCTTGGGGCGGCCACAATATACCCCATGGCCCACAAGTCAAGTGTCGGCAAAGCCTTGCGCGGCAGAAGGTCTCATCTCGCAGTGCCAACCCATTGGTGATTATACCATCAGATTGGCGAGTCGTGTTCCTTGCGAAATACGAAAATATGGCAAATCACGAAAGGCCATTTTGCGCCAAGCATCGGCCAGCCTGCTTTGTTAACCGCGCCCAGCGCCCATTTCGCCGCTCCGGTCAGGCCGCGCCCGATACCTTGCGGACCGGGCCGCACGTCGAGCAGCCGGAACCCGTGGCGTGCCATCAGGCGCTGCATCCCGTTTATCGAAAAGAGCACGGTGTGCCAGGGCGGACAGAAGACTTCGTGCAACTGCGGCAATTCAAGTGATCGGATTCCCGCGCGGGCGGCCTGACCCATGAAGCGGGCGAACCGCGCGGTGGGTTGCATGGACACAAACAAGCCGCCCGGGTTGAGCAGCGTTCGCGCGTGGTCCAGCCACGCGTCGTGGCTCACGATGTGTTCGAACACGGCGGACATCATCAGTGCGTCACGGGTTTCGCCTTGGACGCTGAAGAGGTCGCCACGTTCGACGGCCAAGCCTTTGGTCCTGCAGTGCGCAACCATGTCCACGGCGAGGTCGACCCCGCGGTAGTCGACTCCCTGCGAGACGAGCCATTCTCCCAGGCCGCCCCAACCCGCTCCCACTTCCAGGACACTTGAAGGCATGCCGTGAGCGTGCAGCGCGGCGAGCAGCGCCTTGTAGTAGGGCTGGGCCGCTCCTACCGCTTCTTCCGCGGCGGAGCGCAGATGACCGGATTTCACGTACTCGGTTCGATATGCCGCTTCCAACTCCTCCGGAGTGGGTTGAGGCACAAGCTGCAGGCTGCGACAGGTGAGGCACTCGTGGTAGGCATAGCCGATCCGGCGGCCGAAGAACCGCAGGGGTCCGCCGCATGCCACACAAACGCCTTCATCGCGCATTCCTTCTTCGCTCCTCCCACCGCGCAAGCATGGCCGTGGACAACTTCAGAAACACACACAAGTTAATCGCTGAACCTTAGGGCGGCCAAGAGGAAATGTCAATCGCCGCTCCATCTTCCTTTGATTCGCCGTTTGGTACATAGTATCGTACCGACGATCATTCCAGTAGCACGTAGCGCGGATGGGCTGCGTCCGGAGGTACAATGGAGCAAGCTGCACCGGAGATCTCGGTCGTCATTCCGGTATTCAATGAAGAACCGAACCTGCGGGAACTTCACGCGCGTATTGTGTCCGTATTGGGTGAGCTTGGGCGCAGTTTCGAGGTCGTCGCCGTGGACGATGGCAGTACGGACGGCAGTCTTGCGCTGCTTCGTGAATTGCGCGCGGGCGACCCGCGGCTGCGTATCGTGTGTCTGGCACGTAATTTCGGACAGAGCCCGGCGCTTTACGCGGGCTTCGCGCATGTGCGCGGCGATATCGTGGCCATGCTCGATGCCGACCTCCAGAACCCTCCGGAAGAACTCCCGAAGCTCATTGCCAAAATCGACGAAGGGTATGATTTCGTCAGTGGATGGAGGCAGGACCGCAAAGACACCTTCCTGCGGACGATTCCGTCGCGCATGCTCAACTACTTCGTGAAGAAGACGACGCGCGCCCAGTTTCACGACGTGGGTTGCTCGATCAAAGCCTTTCGGCGTGAGGTGATTGACCTCATGGCGAAGTTCACCCACCGCTCGCGGTATTTGCCCGTGGATGTGGCCTGGCTCGGGGTGCGCACCGCCGAGGTCGTTGTGCGGCACGAACCGCGCGGCGCCGGGACGAGCAAGTATGGCCTGTTCAAACTCTTCCGGACGGCATTCGATCTGGTGACGAGCGTCACGGCCGCTCCACTTCAGTTCTTCAGTCTGCTGGGCTGGGTATTCGCCATCAGTGGCTTCGGCGTGGGACTCCGCGTTGCGTATTGGCGTTATACGCGTGGGGACCTCAATTACATGGGAACCGTTACGGCACTGATGTTTCTCATGTTCGGTGTGCAGCTCATCGCCACAGGCCTTATGTGCGAATACATCAGCCGAATTTACATCGAAGTGCAGAACCGCCCCTATTACATCGTAAAGGAAGTGGTCGAGTGATGGGGCGCCCATGAACGTCTTCGTCTTTCCGGCACGCAACGAGGTTGGCCTCGAAGCCATCCAGGCCCTGTCGCGCAGCAACAAGATCACCCTGTTCGCCGGCAGCAGCTACGAATCGCAGCACGATCCGGCTCGGCATCTGCTCAAGAACTACGTCTTGTGCCCCGGCTACGACGAGCCCGGTTTCGAGTCCCGGTTTGTCAAAATCCTGCGCGAACGCAATATCGACATCGTCTTGCCCGCCTGGGACAAACTCGTTGCCGTGTTCTCGCGTTGGAATGTTGAAGGCATCACCTTCATCACACCGCGCGCGGAGATCGCCGAATTGCTGCTCTCCAAGCGCGCGACGTACGAGCGCCTCGCGGGAGTCGTACCTGTCCCCAAGATTTATTCAACGCAGGACCCGGCCCTTCCGCTATTCGCCAAGCCCGATACGGCGAGCGGTTCGGTCGGCGGCATTCTCGTTGAGCACAAACAGCAGCTTGACGCGGCGATCGCGAAGGGGTTGCTGCTCTCTGAGTACCTGCCGGGACGAGAGTTCACGGTGGATTGCATCAGCGATCGCGAGGGTAAGCTGCTTTTCTGCAATCCCCGCGTCCGCGGTCGCATCGGCCAAGGGATCGCATTGGGTACGGAGCCGGTCGATGACGCGCGTGTGCATGAGAACATCGCACGGATCGCGGAAGCACTGAAGATCGAAGGCCCCTGGTTTGCCCAGTTCAAGGAGAATGATCGTGGCGAGCCGGTTCTCCTGGAGATCAACGCACGCATCGGAGGCAGCAGCACACTGACCCGCATGTGCGGTGTAAACATCCCGCTGATCTCCGTGTTCATGTTCTCCGGACACGAGGTGCGGATCCCACGGCCCCAGCCTGTGCTGCTGAACCGGTGCATGCGCAATCTCGTCGACACCCCGCCGTTTGATTGGGTCATCTGGGACTGGGACGACACCCTCGTTCGCAAGGATGGAAAGCCCGACCCGGACGCGGTCGCGTGCATGGTGGATCTGAACAATCGCGGCGTTCGCCAATTGCTTCTCAGCAAGAACGCGGCTGCGCCCGCCCTCATGGAGAAATACAGAATTCCGGACTTCTTCGTGGAGAAATTGTGTGCCGAGGACAAGGTCAGCGCAATCGCCGCTCTCGTGCAACGTCACGGGATCGAATTCGCCCGCTGCATCATGATCAACGACTCGTATACGGAGACCTTCGCTATTCAGGAGCGATACCCTATGCTCCGAACGCTGACGCCCGACGCTCTCGAAGTGCTCGGGCGCGAGCCGATCTGATACCGTTCCGGCTCAGGCCCGGGCGTAGTGAATCACCTTCTTCAGCGCGTCCGCCACTTCCTTCACATTCTTGTCGGTGAGCCGCGGGTGCAGCGGCAGTGAGAGGATGGAATCCGACATGGCTGTGGCCACCGGGAGCGCGCCGGCCGCCAGGCCCAAGGTCTCGCGGTAGTACCGATGCTTGTGCAACGCGATGAAGTGCACGCCAGTTCCCACGTTCTCTTGGCGCAGCATCTGCGCAATCTCATCGCGTGACTTGCTCAGACGCTCCGGCTGCAGCCTGATGATAAAGAGGTGCCAGGCGTGCTCCATACCAGGCTGCACGTCCGGCAATTCGATCTCATCCACGGACGCAAGCACGGAACGGTACATGCGCGCGAGGCGGCGGCGCGAGGCGAGAAATGAATCGAGTTTGCCGAGTTGTTCGAGGCCAATCGCCGCGCCCACATTGGTCATGTTGTATTTGAAGCCGGGCATGATCACTTCGGGACTGGCTGGTGGCGCGTCGCCGCTGTAGCGGTTCCACGCGTGGGTGCTGAGGCCGTTGTGCGCGAGGATGCGCAAGCGCATGGCTTGTTCTTCATCCGGCAGGGCAATCATGCCGCCTTCAATCGTCGTGATGTTCTTGACCGGGTAGAAGCTGAAACACGCGGGCGATTCGCCGCCGCCGATAGGCGTTCCTTTGTACGACGCGCCCAGCGCGTGCGCCGCGTCTTCGATTACCGGTACACCATATTTCTTTCCAGTCGCAAGGATAGCGTCCATATCGCACGGCAGACCCGCCAGATGCACCGGAATGATCGCCCTCGTCTTCGGAGTGATCGCGGCTTCAAGGGCGGCGGGATCGATATTCAGTGTGTCCGGTCGAACGTCCGCCAGCACTAGCTTCGCGCCCATATTCACGATCGTGTTTGCCGTCGAGACCCACGTCAGCGGCGAGGTGATCACCTCATCACCGGGACGCACTCCCGCCTGAATCATGCACAAGTGCAACGCCGCCGTGCAGGAAGAAACCGCGACGCTGTGCGTAGCAGAGACCTTTTCCGAAAACGCCTTTTCAAATTCCGTCACCTTGGCGCCCGTGGTGAGCCAGCCGGTGCGGAGCACCTCAATCACGGCGCGCTCTTCGGCCTCGTCCAGCGATGGCGGGCACAGCGGAATGAAGCGCGCGGCCATCGGTTCGCCACCCGCGACTGCGGGCGTGGCGAGGAGTTCCTTCATACGGCGCACGTTGAAGTGGATCGTGGCAAAGGGATCGATGCGCGCGTCACTGAGGTACTCGCGGATCTCCTGCGCGCCTTGATCGGCTGACCATTCCGCGTCGAATCCGAGTGCGCGCTTAATCTTGCCGAACTGAACGTGATAGCTGCGGAGGTCCTCGTCATCCTTCACGATGTCGAGTTTCACGCCCTCGAACATGGCGGCAATACGCTTCGCCAGATCGATGATCTGATAGTTGATCGCGTCCGCGCCGAGGTTGAAGATCTCGCCGCTCACATCCACGGCCGGCGCATCCACCATCGCGACCATCGCGCGAGCAGCGTCGCGCACGTGGATGAACGGCCGCCACTGCTTGCCCCCGCCATAGATGTTGATGCACTTGTTGCGCATGGCGGTGGCGACCATGAGGTTGATGGCGAGGTCGAAGCGCATCCGCGGCGACCAGCCGAATAGCGTCGCGGGCCGTGCGATGACGGGCTCAAACGTCCGGCAATGGCGTTCCAACAAAAGCCGCTCGCACTCGAGCTTGCTTTGCGCGTAAACGGAAACGGGGTTCGTGGGGCTTTCCTCATCGAGGACCTCGAAGACCCCTTTGCCATACACGCTGCACGAGGAAGCGGTGACGAAGCGCCGGACCCCCTTCGCCATGGCGAGGTCTACCAGCCGCTCCGTGCCCCGTAGATTCACCTCGAGCGCCATCTCCGGGTCCAGGTCGCAGGAGGGGTCGTTCGCAAGGCCCGCCAAGTGAATGATGGCGTCCGCCCCGTCGAGCAGGTTTGGGAATGCTGCGATGTTGCGGATGTCGCCCTGCACGATCTCGCAGCCCGGCAAGGACTTAAGTTCCTGCGCGGCCTCCGTGCCAAAGCAGAGGCGGTCGAAAACGCGGACTTGGTCGCCACGGCCCGTAAGCAGACGAACCACATGATTCCCGAGATATCCGGCCCCGCCCGTGACTACAATTCGCATTCCTTTACTCCAGGAGAATTCGGCGCTTGAGGTCTAAACCTAGATTCGGCAGTTGAATGGGACTGACACCGTCTTTCGCGCAAGCTTTGTGCAGCGAAACACGGTGTCTGTCCCTAACCCGTTGCATGGCCTGCGGTCATCGACTTGCCGCACAGCGGCTTGACTATAATGGGAAGGCCTGTTAGCATCAAATCCTTGGGAACCCGCAAACCATGCAAGACCGGAAATCAGGGTAACAAGGCGACGCCGCACTTGTAGGCCTGAACGCAGCAGGTGATGCAATGTCAGATGTGAAGAACAAAGTATTCACGAGCGGGGAAGTGGCCGCGATTTGCGGCGTTTCACCCGACACAGTGTCCCGCTGGTTCGATCTGGGTCAGATCGAAGGCTACCGGCTCGGACCCGGCGGAGATCGCCGGATACCTTACGACAACTTGCGTCTGTTCATGTTGAACCATGGCATTCCGCTGGAGCGCCTGGAAGAAGGCGAGAAGCGCATCCTGGTCGTGGATGACGACCCCTATTACCTCGATGTGATTCCCGCGGCCCTGGCAAAAGCCGGGGACTACAAGGTGTACGTCGCGTCCACCGGATTTGATGCAGGCACCCAGGTGGCCGAGCATAATCCGCACGTGGTCATTCTCGATATCCACCTCTCCGATATGGACGGGCGCATGGTGTGCGAACGCGTCAAAACCCGCGCGGAAACCAAGAGTTCCCGTATCCTGGCGATTTCCGGTTACATCGATGACGACGAAGCCCGGCTCCTCACGGATTACGGATTCGACGATTACCTGAAAAAGCCGTTCAGCCTGGCGGACCTGTGCAGCCGGGTGGAGCACCTCCTGGATTTGCCCATCTCCAGAATCGCGCGGCCCAAGCAGACACATTTCTAGACGATCGGTTGACCGTGACAGCGCGAGTTTCCGAGGGCTGCGCCGCGCGTTTCCACTTCTCCGAAAGACCGCATGAAGTTGGATACCGCAGTTGAATGGGGCTGACACGAATGGCCTTTACGGGATCTACCATTGGCGTTCTTTCGCGTCCATTCACGGTTGAAGAGATAGGAACCGCCAATGAACACCAATGCACGCGAATCGGGTCACAATCCCGATGTGCGGCCGTACATCGCCAACTTGAGCAGCGACGAGGTCTCGACGCCGCCGCAACTGGCAAACCGTGAAGATAGCACCGGTTTGATAGTCAAAGGGCGCTCACTCAAATGGCGACGGCACCGTTTTTCCCAACGCGTTGCTGCAATGCAACCTCATAACACAGAGCGAACTTAACGGTCGTTTCCAGCATGAACTACACCCAACGAATCGAACAGGCGTTCTCCTTTGCCCACCGCATACACCAGGGACAGCAGCGCAAAGGCAGCGGCGCGCCCTTCATCACGCACGTGATGTCCGTGGCGGCGCTGGTGGGCGAAAACGGGGGCGAAGAGGATCAATTCATAGCCGCGCTGCTTCACGACGCGGTTGAAGATGGTGAAGGCATGAAGACGCTCGGGGAGATCCGGGAAACATTCGGCCCGCATGTGGCCGATCTCGTCGAGGGATGTAGCGACGCGTTCACCCATCCCAAACCGCCCTGGCTCGAACGGAAGAAGTCCTATATCGAACGCGCCGCCGAGGCCCCGCCCGAACTCCGCCTCATCATCGCGGCCGACAAGCTCCACAATGTCCGCATCATTCTGCGCGACCTGAAAGCCGAGGGCCCCATCGTCTGGGACCGCTTCCAAGGCCGCCGCGACGGCAGCCTCTGGTACTACACGGCGATGGTCCGTGTGCTCAGCGACGGCTGGGAACACCCCATCCTGAAGGAACTTGAGCAAGCAGTGAATGCGCTGCAGGAAGCAGAATCCCATGAGATTCCGTAGACGAACTGGAGATAATTCGTTGACCGCTGTTACGGCCTGCGCGCAGGGTCTTGCCGATTGTGGAAGACCGAATGCACGACTAGCTCGTCATTCTCAACGGCATAGAACACGCTGAATGGAAAACGCCTGACGACAATGCGCCTGAAAGTCAGATAGATGATTCCGTAAAGCTCAGGGTTCGCCATGGTCGACCGCAGTGCGGCCTCAATGCAATCCAGGAATTCGAAACCGAGTCCACGTCTCTGCCGTTCGTACCAGGCAAAGGCAACTTGCACATCATCCTTCGCTCTGTCCGTGTAGCGCAGCTTCATTTGTATTGATCGCGCAGTTCCTCGTGCACGGACTGCCACTCATGCAATCCCACCTTCCCTTCCTCGTACTCCTTGTATCTCTTATCCAACTCCTGCTTCTGCCAGTCAGGCAGTGGGATGTCCAAATTGCTGGCGGCGATGGAGTCCCAGATGTCTTCGACTAAGAGTATCTTCTCAGACAACGCCAGCCTGTCAATCTCGTCTCTGATCTGATCGGAATTCATGGGCCTACCTCGGCGGTTTTTCGCGAGTGACAATTCGTACCCTCAAATTTCCCGGACTATCTCCAACGCGAATTAAGACCACGCATTTCTCACCGCTTGAGCCCTTTAAGGACCCGTGCCTTGGCCTCGTCGTGAGACACACCTTTGCCAGCGGAAAGCTGCTCTTCGGCGCGATAGATATCCTCGAGTATTTCGAGCCGCTCCCGCATCCGCTCGAACTCGCCCGCGTCCATGAGGACGGCAACGCCGCGTCCGCGCTGCGTGAGTACCAACGGTCGTTGTGTCTCGCGCGTCCTCTTCACAAATGACGCGACTGCCGCCCTGAACTCGGAAAGCGGCCGGATATCTTCGTCAATTCTCATCCTAGGCATAGGGTCCTCCATGTACATTTAAGCGTACACTTAATAGTACTTACAGCAAGAGAAAGATGCAACCCCCTCTTTGCACCCGGCCAGGTGTGCGATGGACTGAAGACGCGACAGAGTTCACCTCGGAAAGCTGACGCTGAGCAAGACCTTCCGCACGATGTCTTCCGATTCTGGTTCAGTGTAATGGGCGTGGAGTGTCAACCTAGCCCCGGAAGGAACCTTCGGGAATGCTAATCCCAAGTCGCCAGCGCTCGTAGTGACCAAGTCAGCGATGCATCCGTCAACCACGACTTCTGTTCTCGTGTGACCTTCGTGGCTACTGAGTTCTTCAAGAGTGGACGAATACGCACCATAATCATACGTCAACTCGATATCACCGATTCGGTATTTCCCAACCAGCGAGTCGATGCCCTGGACGGGAACCTCTTCGGCGCTCGGTGGAAGGTCCATGGAGAAATGCCCTCGAACATCAACGGTCATCCACCCGGATGGCTTCTCATAATCCGTTTCAGATGCTTCGGCGGCTGTCGATACGGCGCCTGCTGCCGTTGCGCTGTCTAGTGGAGATTTAGCCGGAGGGATGGGCATTGACTTCAACCGCTGGACCGTCTCTTTGGTGAGCGCGTCATAATTCCCTGTGTTTTCGTACGTCGGCTCATACTTGCTGTCCAGTTCCTTCAAGCACCCAATGGCATGACCAACATTTCCACCTTCAAGCTGTTCGATTGTAGCTTGTATCAGGCTCTGCGATGCCCCTCCATAGTGGGCGTTGTAGTCAAGCTGCTGCAGCATGCCCACCCCCCAAGCCACAAAGACGCAAATGGGAAGGAGAAAGACAAATGCACCCACGCGCAGATAACGCATTTGCTTGACCTCGCCCGCGATGTAGAGCACCGGGAGCAACAAGACCAGCAGAATCACCGCCATTCCGATAGGACTTACCATTTGCACCTCCAACGATGCCGAGCGCGCTCTGCCTCACGCCAAGCGGTTCAGTCTTCTGACCGTGACGAGATCGCCATCGGCGGCCGCGCGCAGATCGGTCTCCTTGAGAGTAACCAAAGTTTCCGTGCGTTCCGAGGCACTGACGAATTCGACCTCGAGCGCGTCCGAAGCGTGAACTTGAACCACCGCTCCGAGATCCCCTCGCCGAAGGCCCTGCTTAGGCAGGTCGCGGTCGAGCACTACCGTGTCCAGCTCATTGACCCTCATGATCTTCCTCGTGGATACGCGGTCACTTCCGATTATCGGCCGAATTGCCGCCATGACGCAATCCAGGAACTTAAAGCCCATCACGGCGTAGCCGCAACCAAACGAAGATGGCCGTCCCCCGATTTCACAGGCTATACCGATTCAATAAAGGGACCACCAAGGGGGATGTGAGCGGGGGTAACGGGCGTCTCGCCCGTAATTTGAGGGCACACCACCGCAGAAGCGCGAAGTCCGCAGAGGAACGCCGAGAATTGTGAAAGCGGAACGCCGCTCCTCAGTACTGCCTCGCTTTCCAAGCGCGGCAGCACAGCGCTTCATTCAAGTGATCGATTTGAAGGCCTGTATCGACTGCCACGCATCTCTTTGATCTTAAGCCCTGCCAAGGGCGCAGGGGTATAGCCCCGGGTGGAGCCGCAAGCGGAACCCGGGGTAGGCATGCCCGCTTTTTCCGAAAGCCCCAGCGGGGCGCAGGAGTCTTCGCCACGGTTCCGATATCACTTTTCAGGTACCTATCCAACGCTCCTGTTGAATTGGACTGTCCACGGCCGCCTGGACTTCCCCCGCCCACGCTGGGGCTTGATCGTATGGTACTGCATCCATCCACGGGTTCCGCCTTCGGCTCCACCCGTGGCTACACTCCTGCGCCCTTATCAGGGCTGCGGTTGTACGCCGTGCTCTGAAGGCCTGAACCCAATCCTTCAGCGCTGGACTTCGTGTCGCCAAAGGGCAATGACTTTCGAGTGCACGAGGACTTCCCCCGGCGAAGATAGATTCCCGCCTTTGCGGGAATGACGGCGTTGGCCGGGCGCCATGTCTATCCCCGTCATTCCCGCGAACGCAGGGACAGCGCGACAAGCCTTGAAGATAGCACCGGTTTGACTGTCAAACGGCGCTCGCCCAAGCGGTGATGGCTCCGTTCTTTCCCATGCGTTGCGCCGATACAACCTCACAACACGATGCGAACGCATCCCGCGTTTCAACGTCTATCGCGAGGTCTTGCCTATTGCCGGGTGAGGCGGCTTCGCCCACCTGAACTACTGTGAACGATCCGGTATCATCTCAATCGGCGCGAAAATGGGAGGGAGTGCGGAATGGCGGTGAAGAAGAGCGGTGACACCAGCTTCGTTCAATTCGTCGTGGACCAACTCGCAGGTATCGAGGGGATTCGATATCGACCCATGTTTGGAGGATTCGGATTGTACTGCGGCTCGAACTTCTTCGGCATCGTCGCCGAGGACCGGGTCTACTTCAAGACAAACGACGCCACGCGGCAGGAGTACGAGGCCGCCGGCATGAAACCGTTCCGCCCTACCACCAAGCAAACCCTGAAGAACTACATGGAAGTCCCCCCCGACGCTCTGGAAGACGCGGGTGAACTGCTGCGGCTTGCAGAATCCGCAGTCGTGATTGCGCGGACTTGCGACATATGTTGAGAGTACCGAGTTCTCGGACAGTACTCCCGTGTGTATTCGGACATTTTCCGAGTTTTTGCCGCTTCTCCTGGAGACTGGGCTCGGCGAAAAAGTCCCGATAGGGACGACAGGCAATAGCCCAGCGATTCATCGCTGGGTCCGCGGCACCCCATAGCTCCCAAGCCCCGGCAGGGGCGAAAGGGTCCATACCAGCTCCAGTACCACGCAATTCATGTCATGCTTCTCATGCAAATCATCCAACCATTCCTTGAACGCCGTCTTCCTACGATACCTCACCTGTTCTGTCGTCCCTGACGGGACTCGTCTTCTGGTAGTCCCTGCTACCCAGCGATCAATCGCTGGGCTATTGTCTTTCGCCCTTACGGGCTTAATTCACCCAAGGCAGCGGCTCGGGTGGAAATAGGCATCTTTCGGTCGTTTCGCCCGTTGTGCCGCTGGAGAGCTCGGTACTCTCAAGACGTATGATTGACGAGTTCAAACCTCCTCAAAGGTATCTGCCCGGCTGAGAGTGCCGCCTTGACGGATCGCCGGCGCGCGCGTAAAGTGAGAACTATCAGGCGCGGGAGGACCCAATCATGCGATCGCTTGTTCTATTGCTTGCGGCGACCATTGCTTTTTCCGCCTCCGGCCAGGATCAGGCCGCAGTGATCGCCGCCACGCCCCTCAAGGCGGGCGCGGCGAAGCGCAGCATCGTGCCGCCGTTTCCCACTACGATGGCGGGGTTCTTCGATCGCACCGCAAACTTCGAAGGCGTGAAGACCCCGATCTACGCCCGCGCGTTGGTCTGTGCGAACGGCGACGCCTCCCTAGCCATTCTCGCGACCGATCTCCTGTGGATGCCGCGTGAGTTGGCGGATGCCGTGCGCGCAGATGTGAGCGCGGCAACGGGAATCCCCGCGGCGAACATTCTGCTATGCGCGGCCCACAACCATTCGAGCTTGGCGGGGTTCTCGAAGGGTTCGATGTTCGGCGGCCCGTTCAACCAAGCTCTCTTCGACTTTCTTCGCGCCGAGATGGGCCAAGCCTTGATTGAGGCGCACGCGACGCTGCGGCCTGCAGCCCTGGGCTTCGGCCAAGGCCGCCTGGACGGGTTTGCGCGCAATCGCCAGCAAGGCAACGAGGACGTCATCGATCCCATGGTTGGCGTGCTCCGCGTGACCGAGGCGGATTCACGCACGGTCATCGCGACCCTGTTCAACTTCACGGGCCACCCGGTCATCCTCGGTTCGGACAATCTGCTGTTGTGCGGCGAGTATCCGGGTGCCGCGGAACAGATGGTGGAGGATGTGCTGGGCGGCGTCGCGCTGTTCACCCAAGGCGCCTGCGGCGACGTGACGGTCAAGCGCAGCGGTCCGCCCTTTCTGGAAGTCGAGCGCCTGGGCCGCATCCTCGGCGCGGAGGTCATCAAGACCTCCGAGATGACCCCGCCGGGCACGGAGACTTTCCTCTTCTCCCGCATGGAGGACGTGCCCGTCGAGCCGCGCGTCTTGCCGGAATTGCCTGTGGCGAAGGAGCACCTTGCCGCCGCGCAGACGTCCCTGACTAATGCCAAGGCCAGCGGCGCCGTAGAATCTGAAATCCAGCGCCTGGAGCGCGCGGCGGACTCCGCCGAGTGGGCGGTCCGACTCTCGGGGTTCAAGGCGGAACATCCGGATGCCTTTCCCGAGGTGCGTCAGGCGCCCGTGCAGGTCATGCAGATCGGGCCCCTCGTCGTCGTGGGAATTCCCGGCGAACTGTTCGTGGAGTACGGCCTCGAAATGAAACAACGCGTCATGCAGGGCAAGAAACGTCCCATGATCCTCGCCGGGTACGCCAACGATTATCTCGGCTACCTCGTGACGCCCCGCGCCGTCTACACCGGCGGCTACGAACAAGCCACGGCCCGCCTGGAAGCGTCCGCGCCCCGCGCCATGACCGAGGCCGCCATGGCCTGGGTGGACGCGGGCGTCCGCTGACGCCCGGCTGTCTCGGCGATTCGTCACGCGGCGCTACTGCGCGCCGTCTGTAACTTTCTTCTCCCGCCCCCGTATACAGGGCTGGAACGATGAACATGCACGACAGTCGGCGAGTCGACCCGATCGAGGAAGACCTGGTCCGGCGCGTGTGCGGCGGAGACTTGAGCGCGTTCGAGTCTCTCTGCATCCGGCTGGAAGGTCCGCTCTACGGGTATGCCCACGGGATGGTCCGGAACGTCCACGAGGCGGAAGACATCGTGCAGGAGACGCTGCTGCGCGTGTACCGCGAGATGCGGGCGCGCAAGTTGCGGCCCGGCGGGCGCGTGCGATCCTTCGTGTTCGTGATCGCGCATAACCTCGCCGTCGACAGCCGCCGGCGCACGTCGTCCATCGTTGCCCTCAATCCATCGCTCCCTGCGCGGGAACGCAATACCGCCGAGACCACGGTCCTGCGCGAGCAGTTGAATCTTGCGCTGGCGGAACTCCCCGCCAGTCATCGTTCCGCGCTCATGTTGCGCGAATTCGGCGAACTTTCGTACGCGGAAATCGCGGAGACGCTTGGCGCGTCGCTGGCCGAGGTCAAGGTGTGGATACACCGCGGCCGCACGCGACTGGCCCAACTCCTCGACCGGGACGGACAGTTCGTGGGAAAACAAAGCAATGACCTGTAACGACTCCAACCTGTCGGCCTATCTGGACGGTGAGCTTCCCGCCGCTGAACGGCGCGCGGTCGAGGCGCATCTGAAGACCTGTCCGGATTGCGCGGCCGCGTTGAAAGACTTGGAAAGGGTGCGAACCATGTTGCTGACACAAGCCATACCGATGGGACTGCACGTCCCTGTCGTGGAGCGCATACGGAAAGAAGAGCTGCGGCGCGCAACGGGCGTGCGCCGCCTGGTCTGGGCCCTCGCCGCGATGCTGCTCATCGCGCTGGCCGCCACGGCTGCCTATCACATGCTGACTCCGGGCGAACCTGAACCATCCAACCCGCAGAATATCGCCATCGTCGCTCCTGGCGACAAACCCGAGGAGACACCGCAGCTTGCGCAGGCGCCTCCGGTGAATGCGGTTGTTCCGCAAGAAGTCACTCCCGCAGCGCTCGGGGAAACGGATCTACCACTGACCCTGTCCGGCACGGTCACTGGGGAGAATCCGTTGGCCATCATCGTCACCGGCGATGAGGGAGAACAGCACATCTTCCGCCCCGGAGATGCAGTACTGCCCGGCGTCGTATTGACGGAAGTGGGGAACGGCCGTGCCCTGCTCGACAACAACGGCGTGATGCAGACCCTCACGAAAGGCCTGAGCGAAGTGCAGCGGCCAAGCCTGACAGGCCGCTGGCAGGTGGCCTACCTGAGCAACGACAAGCTGGTCGACTACGGGCCGGCGGTTGAATTCGAGGACACCGGATCGCGCATCACGGTTTCGGTGCCAAACGAGGACATCACGTTCGCTGCGACCTTGACGGGCCGCCACGTGACGGTCGATGGCACGCCTGGCGATCTGCCCGCGGATCTTGAGGGTGACTTCAACGAGGCCTTCACCGAAGTCACGTTGACGTCCCCATCGCTTAGCCGTCTTTCCCAAGATGGGCAAGCCGTTACGGAGCAGGACCCCAACAAGATCCGCCTCACCAAGGTGACGGGCGAGTCTCCTGAGGTGGATGAAGATGCCGTTTTCAAGGATCGTCAGGCCGAGTTGCGGGAAATGTACGAGCCTCTGCGGCGCTATGCCGATGCAAACGGTGGGCGCTTCCCCGCTTCCTTGGCGCAGCTTGTACCAGGCTATGCTCAAAACCTTGATCTCTATGCAAACCGCATTGGACGCACGGTCGTTTACAACGCCGGCTATGATCTGCTGGACCTGAGCGCCATTCCCCCTATGCCTTCATGCTCCAAAGGTGGCGACGTAACGAGTCGACTGCTTGACCACGAGGCCGAATTGCAGCGCCTATGGGGCGGCCCCGCCCCCATCGTGAAAACCCTGCTTGAGGTGAGCTATGAAGGGCCCGATTATGTGTTCACGGTAAACGTGCAAGGTGCAGTCAGTGGCAGATCCGTTTACCCAGTACTGCAAATGGAAGGTGACAGCGGAGCTATCGCCGTCGCGAAGTACCGGGCGCAAATCGCCTCCGATCAGAACAACCTCAAGCAACTCGGCCTCGTCATGAAAATGTTCGCGAACGAGAACTGCGACTATATGTTCCCGGGTTGGTGCTCGGTCTACCCCGAGTACCTCACCGACGCCAACGTGTTGACCTCACCGTGGGAAGAGCCCGGCACGCTGTCCTACGTGCTTTTCTTCCCGGGTATTTCGTGTGAGGAGTTGCGTGCCATGGGCGCCGAGAACGTCATAGCGAATAACCCCAACGCTGACCCAGAGGGTCCGACGTTTGAGTCACATGTCGAGTCTGAAGTGCCCATCATGTGCAACGCGCGGGACATCCCTGCCGTGGGGGGCGAGCTTGCCACACGCAACGTGCTCTTCCTTGACGGGCATGTGGAGCGTTTGAAGATTGAAGATTGGACTGAGCGCGTGAAGCCTTACATGCCTTGACTCTTCGCCTGCCGTCATCCTCATCCGGCAGACATCCATATGGTGGGAACGGTGAAGCCCGATTCGGATGCGCGTATACTCTCGCGCCATGGACACCACCGTTCTCGCCATATTCATCTTTGTCTACATTGGCATGATCTTTGGCCGCTACCCCGGCCTGGCACTCGACCGGACCGGCATCGCCCTGCTCGGCGCCATCGCGTTGCTCGCCTTGGGCCGCGTGCAACCGCAAGAGGCCTGGGACTCCGTAGACGTCTCCACCATGGCGCTCCTACTGGGTCTCATGGTGGTCTCGGCGCAATTCCGGCTCGGTGGATTCTACACAGCGGTTACGCGCAAGCTCGCGGATGCGAACGTCTCTCCCAGCGTGCTCCTCGCCCTGCTCGTGCTCGTGAGCGGCGTCCTCTCCGCAGTCCTCGCGAACGACATCGTATGCCTGGCCATGGCTCCGGTGCTCGTGGAAGGCTGCGTCCGGCGCAAGTTGAACCCCGTGCCGTTTCTGCTCGCGCTCGCCTGTGCGGCCAACGTGGGCTCCGCGGCCACCCTCATCGGCAACCCCCAGAACATGCTCATCGGCCAAGCGCTCGACATGTCCTTCCTCGGATACCTTGCGGATGCCGCCTTTCCCAGCGCGCTCGGCCTGGTTGTCGTGTGGGCGGTCATCCGCTATCTGTATCGGGGCCAGTGGGAGACCAGCCTCACGATTCCTGCCGTCAAAGCTCCCACGCTGAACCTGTGGCAAAGCAGCAAAGGGGTAGCTGCCATCGCGTTGTTGATGGCGATCTTCCTGTTCACGGATTGGCCTCGCGAAGTAGTGGCGCTCGCCGCGGCAGGGGTCCTGCTGACCAGCCGCCGCATGGCCTCGCGCGACATCCTGGAACTGGTCGATTGGCACCTGCTCGTGCTGTTTGGCGGACTCTTCGTGGTCAACCACGTGCTCGAGACGTCGGGCATCCTCGCGCAACTCATGGATACCCTACGCGTCGCGCACGTCCACGTGGAGCATCCCGCTTGGCTCTTCGGGGTGACCGTTGTCCTATCCAACCTGGTATCCAACGTGCCCGCGACTATGCTCCTGCTGCCTTCTGCTACGCACCCTTCCGCAGGCGCTATCCTCGCGCTGGCCAGCACCCTCGCGGGGAATCTGTTCATCGTGGGCAGCATCGCGAATATCATCGTGGTCGATCAGGCGCAGCGCCTGGGGGTGCGCATTGGCTGGCGCGAACACGCCCGCACCGGGCTTCCCGTGACCTTGCTTACGTTGGCAATCGCGGGCGGATGGCTGTGGTTGCGCTGGGCATAGTCGCGTATCAGGTTGGATTATCGTATGCAGGCGCAGCGACGTGCTGGAAATCTTAGAGCGTGTTTCAGAAGTGCCTGCACGCATCGCCGCAGCCTTAATACGATCCAAGCGCCTGGGGTCCGGTCCTGCACGCTGAAAGCGTGCCGCAACTCTAGCCAGGGGCAGAGCGAAGCGCCGCCCCTGGGAATGAAATGTCCCCAAATGATTCAGCCCTGTAAGGGCGTCGCAAGGATGGGAATACGAAGGTATTGCGGCGCCCTTACAGGGCTTGGTCTATGGGGTGTCGGGCGTTACTAGGGGCGGCGCTTCGCTCTGCCCCTGCCTAGAGTTGCATGGCGCTTTCAGCGCTCAGAGCAGTTTCCGCAGAAGGTGATCGCATGGGACAACGGAGTCAGGGTGCCTTGTGGCGCAGGCTCCATTGCTCTGTGCGGTCACTTCCTTTTGAAACACCCTCTTAGGAATTTGATCGAAATAGACTCGCCAAGTTTATCTGCATAGGTGAGCTACGGCTCGATGCAAATGTTTGGTCTTCGCCAATGGACCCGGAATCGGCAGTGGAGCCACGGAACGCAGGCCACCGTCATCCTCGCAAAAGCGGTGACATCCTGACCTGTTCAACTTCGCTTCAGGCAAAGAAGGAGAAGATTGCTTTACCGCGAAGACGCGATGACGCGAGGGAAGAGGAACTCAATCCCTGCCTTTGCTTCGCGGTCTTCGCGGCTTCGCGGTAAAGTAGTCTTGCATTGCGTTAGGCCCGGTGTTTTCGGTTCCTTCATCCTGAACTCGCGACATCACAAAGCGGAATAGGGAAGACTCTCCCCCCTTTCAACTACCGTTTTCGGGATGAAAGAGCCGCCATCCAGCGGGCCATGCTGATTCTAGCGTGGAGACTCCAAAATGGTCAGAGTCCTTAACGTCGACGGAATGGAATGAACCTCGTTAGCGCGTGCAGGAGGCGCGACCAGACACCGCGCCGTTTCGCTCCACCCGGCGCGTAGTCTGCCGTTTCCGGCGTCGGCGTGGGCTCTGAGAATTGGACCTTCATTTCCGGCAGGTCGGCCTCGCTGGTCCCCGGAATACTGATTCCCGTAGCTAGCTTGTAGATGTGTGCCAGGGCGAGACGGAATTCCCGCGCATCCTGGTACCGCTCGTCCGCGGACTGGGCCATCGCCTTCTCCACAAAGTCATTGGCCTCCTTGGGCAAGTCGGAAACGAGGTCCGTGAGACGGGTATTCAGCTTTGGCAACTCGCCGGAGACAAGCTGATAGAAAAGCACCCCCAGCGAATAGATATCGGCGCGTTTGTCCACGCCGGCCGCGCTGAGCCGCTGCTCCGGAGCCATGTAGTCTTGCTTGCCGAGGCTGACCCCGATCATCGTGAAGGCCGACTGCACGTTGGTGAGCTTGGCCAATCCGAAATCCAGCAGCT
>JADLGB010000308.1 GCA_020849535.1 Candidatus Hydrogenedentota bacterium | reverse complement strand
TCGGGGCTTCCGGCGAATCAGTCGGAGGAAAGATGATGAACACGCAAGCTCGGCAAGAAGACGCAAGAAGGCACAAACGCCACAAGGTGGGCGTGTATGCGTGGCTGGAATTCTGCCACGAGACCACCACACGAGGCACGTTGTCTGAGGACCTCGCCCTTGAAGGCGCACGGTTCAGCAGCATGCGGCCTGTAGTTGTGGGCGAGCGTGTGCTCGTCCGCATGCAGCTCGAGCGTTCCCGGGGCCCCATCGAGTGCAAGGGCCGTATCTGCTGGACCAAGAGCCAGCCCAACCGGCTCCACACATTTGGCGTCCGTTTCGTCGACCTCTGTGAGGACGAACAAGGTCACCTGGCCTCGTTCCTCGATGGAACGCGCCCTAATCCGGCCTACGCAGCCGTTTGAGAAGAGGCGAGCGCGTAGGCCTGCTCGGTAAGCTCTTTCTCCTCATCCCGGCTGTCAATTGAACCCACTGACAGTGGACAAGACGCCCCTCCCCACGGGGCGTCTTTCCATTTAATCAAGAAGTGGCAGACCAGCCTCGGAACGCCACGCACCAGCGTGGCAGACCAAGCAGGTGACCCCAAAAACCGCAACTGAACGGGACTGCTCCGTCATTCGCATAGGTTTGGCGCAACACATTGGAAAGAACGAAACCGTCTTCGTCTGGGTGAGATCTGGAGTTCTCGTTGGGGATGTGAAGAGCCGGCAGGGATGCCGGCGCTCCTGGTAGCGCCCGGCTTCCATGCCGGGCGGACTCGGATCCCAAAGACGCCCGCCGTGGAAGGCGGGCGCTACCGAAGAAACTCATCTGATTCATCTTACGGCACGCTGCCTGTAGAGAATCCAGCGCTGTAAGAACAGGAACGACTACCGTTCTTGTGATAATACTCTGCAAAACCTGCCTATCACCCGCCTGTGAGTCCCGGAGGGACGGCAGAGCTTACCGTCGCAGACCTTGGAGGTCGTGTGTCAGCGGGACACCTCTGAATACATGGTTGGCGAATTCGAGCAGGACGTCCCAGTCCTCCATGTTCGTGTCGTGTCCGCCGGGACGGAAGTAGGCGGCGTTCATGGGTCCAGCGCCCAGCAGGTCGAAGACCGGTTGGGCGGCGCGGTACATTGCGTCCGTGCCTTTGGGGTTGGCCCACTGGTCTTCGAGTCCGTCGATTGAAAGTAGCGCGCGCGGTGCCACCAGCGCACGCAGGAAATGTTGGTCAAAGGGCAGTTCCTTCTCCTTCCCTGCAAACTCCGCCAGCCGGGGGTGAAACCAGTAATGGAACCGGGCGGGTTCGGTGATGAGCGCGAGCGTCTCGACCCCTTTCTCCACGATGAGGTAGGAACCCGCTCCGCCCGCGCCGGAGGCGTGCGGCACCGTCACGGCGATGCGCTCGTCCAGCGCCCCCGCCAGGAGTGCAGCCTTCCCCGCGCGGGAGTGGCCGGTCAGCACGATCCGCATGGCGTCCACCTCCGGCTGCGTGGCGAGGTAATCCACCATCCGCATGGCGCCCCAAGCCCACACCGCCAAGGATGCCCAATCGTATTCCGGGTACAGCGGGTGGACCCCATCTGACCGGTCCGAATCGTCGCGATCCAAATCATGACGTTCGTACCCCGCGAAGATGTACCCGGCATCGATACACTTTTTCGCGACGGGAAGCAGATGCTCCTCCCACACCGGTTCCAGCGCCAAAACCACCGGGTAGGGGCCTTTGCCTCCCGACGGCAGGTAGTAGGCCACATGCATGGACGCCTTGTTTTCCGGCCCCATCGAGACAGTCGCCCGGCGCAACTCTGCCGCGCCATCCAGAACCGACGTGGACGCGCTATCTTCCACCCGTAGGTTCCCCGGCGCGGGCGGCATGTGGCCGTACTCCACTGAGAGCAGTAACTCGGCGATTTCGCCCCGGCGCTCTTGCCACGCCTCGCGCGTTTCCACGCGCGAACCATCTACGCGCGCCAGAGGATCCGGCAGCTCCGGAAAGGCCAGTGGGCCTGCGGGTGCCTTGGCGGCGCCAGGATCTTGTGCGACGCAAGCAGCGGTGACAACTGCCGCGCAGAAGAACGCTCGAATGATATGCACAGCCTGTACCTCTGACATCTTGGCTTCCTCATGCTCGGCCCAAGACTCACAAGATGCTTGTGCCGCGCCGCCACGGCACTTTACCATGAATCTCGCTTTGGATTTGGAATGGCCCCACCCAATCGAGAAGGGGAACGACATGCGATACATCATGATCCTTGCATCATTCGCCGCGCTCCTGTGCGTATGCGGCTTTGCCCTGGCCCAGGAGACTGCCGCCCCGGCGACTGAACCTCTGACGGACAGCCCGCTCTTCCATTGGCAGCCCGCCGCGGAAGGTTTCGTGCTCGAACCGGGGCCTGTGGGCGCATGGGACGAGCACATCCGCGAGCGCATGTGGGTCCTTTACGAGGATGGCCAGTTCAAGGCCTGGTACGCCGGCTGGCAAGGCGAGTACAACCTTGACCGCGAAAATCTGGTTCATCTGGGCTACGCGACCTCACCCGATGGCATCCATTGGACCAAGCACCCGGGCAACCCGATCTTCACGAAACGCTGGGTTGAGGACATCTGCGTTTTGAAAGTCGATGGCGTCTACTACATGTACGTGGAGGACGAGAGCAAGGGCGAAACCGTGGTTCACCTGCTTACCTCGACCGACGGCCTCGACTGGAAAGAAGAGGGCAACATCCTCGAAAAGGAACCAGGCAGCTCGTGGGAAGGCGATTGGGTCGGCACCTCGCTCGTCTGGAAGGAAGGCGCCCTGTGGATCATGCTGTACGAAGGAGGCGAGCCCGGGGACACCGCGTTGGCCACCTCCTTCGATGGCAAGAAATGGTTGCGCTCGGATCGCAACCCGGTATTGACGGAAGGCGCCGGATGGGACGGCGAACTCACCGCCCCAGACTCCATCGTGAAACGCGATGGTCTTTATTACCTCTTCTATCATGCGCGGGGGGACGCATGGCGTTCCGGCGTAGCCGTATCCAAGGACCTGCACAACTGGACGCGCTACCCGGGGAATCCCATTGCCGAGTGTCCGTCTCCCGTGGTCGTGGAAGCGGGCGGCAGGACCCTGCTCTACATCACGCACGAAGAAAAGGACGGGAAGAACGGCATTCTGGTCTTTACGACGAGCACCGCGACCGCCCAAACAGACCCACCAAAGCCTAATGAATAAGGTCGAACGCTACCGTATGTTTATCCGTCTGATCGCATTGGCAGCAATGCTGCAATCGATACCCGTGACCGCCGAGCCCCCGGCGTACGTGGGGCTGGTCCCCGCATTCGAGAACGAAGCTTTCGCCAATCCGGAGCCTGTGTTCTGGCCCGCATACTTCTGGCTGTGGAATGCGCGGCTCGACGAAGCCACCTTGAAGTCTCAGCTCCGCGACATGGCCGCACACGACGCGCGAAGCGTCTGCATGCTGCCGATGCCCAAGGGGTTTCGTCCCGATTCGACCAACAACTCAATGGAGCCCGACTACCTGACACCGGAATTCCTTGAGCGCGTGCGCTTCGCCGTGGACGAGGCGGCAGCCCTCGGGATGAATTGGTGGCTTTACGATGAAGGGGGATGGCCGTCCGGACGCGCGTTAGGTAAAGTGACGGATGGCCACGATGAACTCACGCGTAGGCGGGTAGTTCGCGAACCAGTTCCTCCAGGCGCACCGTTCACGGTACCCGACGATGCATTGGCACTCATTGAGGAAGGAACTGAACCTCGCATCGTGCATCCGGGTGAAACGTGGACGCCGACGGCGGACGCCGCGCCTGCTTTCGTGTATCGCATCGAGCCCGAGGGGACGTCCGACCTGCTGAATCCCGAAGCGACGAGACGTTTCATCAGCCTCACGCACGAGGAGTACGCGGGCGTTCTGGCGCCTCATTTTGGCAAGGCGGTCCGGTTCACCTTCACGGACGAACCCGGTGCGGGCATGCCGCGTCCGCCGGATTCCGTTCCCTGGACTCCCGGTATCGAGGCTTTGTGGCAGGTGCAAACGGGCACGCCCATCTGGAGCGCGTTGCCTCGTGTGTTCGCCGAGCCGGGCAAGGCGGTAAGCCCGGATGTTGCCCGTGCCCGAATCGAGTATTACGACATGCTCACGCGCCGCTTCGCCGATGCCTACTTCGGCGAACTTGAATCGTGGGGCCGTTCCCATGGCTTGGCCTCTGCCGGACATCTGGGGGGCGAGGACGAGACCTTCGGCGCGATTAAGCACAGTTTCGGTCATGTGTTGCGTCCGCTGCGCCGCATGGACGTGCCCGGCGTAGACCTCATCTGGAGGCAGTTGTTCCCGGGCGCGAACCCGCAATCGAACTTCCCCGTGGCCGCCGCGACAGCCGCGCATCAGAACGGCACTCGTTTTGCATTCTCTGAGTCCTTCTGTGTCTATGGCAATGGCCTCACTCCGGCTCAGATGAAATGGCTTGTGGACTACCAGTACGTCCGCGGGATCAACCTGTTGGTTATCGGTTGCTACCCCCTGAGTACGCAGGATCATCACATGACCGGTGAGCGGCCTCACTTCGGCCCCATGAATCCGCTGTGGGATCATCTGCCCGGTTTCCATGCGTACGTAGCGCGCTTGGGATTTGCGCTATCTGTAGGTACTCCTGAAATCCGGACGGCCCTCTATTATCCCGTGCGTGATATGTGGGCCTGGGGTATGGACGCGACCGAGGCCGTGGAATCGTTCGAGGCGCTGCAGACCGAGTTGCTGGCCCGGCAGTGCGCGTTCGACCTCATCGATGACGATATGTTGTCGAAGGGGGTCGTGCAAGATGGCACGCTGGCCGTGGGCCCGATGCGGTACGACACCATCGTGTGCGGCAATGTGAACTGGATGGCACACGAATCGCTGCGTCGCCTTGAGGAACTGGCCCAGGCGGGTGGACGCGTGCTTGCCCTTGATCATGTTCCGGGCACGCAGGGTGAGGAACTCTCACCCTCCAATTCTCCAATCGTCACAGGTGCGATGGATGAGATCCTCGCGCACGTGGCTCCGTCCGTGATTCTGTCTCCTGCGAGCCGGAACATCCGTGCAATCGTTCGCGCGATGTCCGGACAACAACTGGTCATGCTGTTCAACGAAGGTCCGGAACCTTACTCGGGCACGTTGACGATAGCTCATCCGTATGCTTGTTCATTAGATCCGCTAAGCGGAACAATCGGACGCGAACTCGCGGACGATGGACACCTCGCCATCAGCCTTGGCATCGGTGACTCTGCTGTCCACCTGTTGTCGACGGAGCCTATCCCCGGCGCGATGCCTCCTCGTCGTCCCGCCGAGTCCATCGCGATTGCGGACAGCGATCTGAAGGTCACCCGTATACGTCAATTTCTGGTAGGTGATCGCGACTTCGAGACTCTCCTGCCTGAACCGATGGCGCCGCCTCTCCCGTTCGCCGCGCAGTGGAAGACCTGGCTGGGAGAGGATTTCTCCGGCGAGGTGGATTACACGGCAATCGTGACCATTCCCGAATCTTGGGGGACGAGTTCCATTCGTCTGGAAACCGGTCCCATCGAGTACGCGGCTTCGGTCTCTCTGGATGGGAGGCTTGTGGGACATCTCCTCTGGCCCC
>JADLGB010000307.1 GCA_020849535.1 Candidatus Hydrogenedentota bacterium | reverse complement strand
CGATGTCGTACGGGGGGATACCATTCGTGATGGCATCGATCCGGATTTCCGGAAACGCGCTGTACATGGCGCCTTTGATAATGCCGACGTAGATGGAATCGGTGCCGTAATCGGTGAGCATGACGGCGAGGCCGGAGACCTGCGGCGCGTCCTCGGCTCCGAATGAGGCGAGCGAAAAGACCCCGCAGCAGATGAGCAGCAGGAGCATCTGAGTGCGGCGCAACTGCATACGCACGGCAAGACACATGACGCGTATCTCCTGGAATGGACCGCTGGAAACTGACCTCGGAACCGAGCCAAGGCCAGGAGAGAGAATAGCCGTGAGCATACGACGTTACAAGTCGAACACCCACGGCTATGCGAATGAAATAATCGGCGAGGGACTCTTAGCCTTCTTGCTCTTCGCGCAGTTTCGCCAAGACGCTGAAGTCTTCCAGGGTGGTCGTGTCGCCGGTGGTGTCACGGCCCGATGCGATGTCGCGCAACAGACGCCGCATGATCTTGCCGGAGCGCGTCTTGGGCAGCGCGTCGGTGAATCGGATCTGATCGGGCTTGGCAATCGCGCCGATCTCCTTGGAGACGTGCTCGCGCAGCACGTCTTTGTCCTTTTCCTGGGGAACCGTGCCCACAGGCACGGACACGAAGGCGCAGATGCCTTGTCCCTTGATATCGTGCGGGAAGCCCACGACGGCCGCTTCGGACACGATCGGGTGCGAGACGAGCGCGGACTCGATCTCCATGGTGCCCAAGCGGTGTCCGGAGACGTTGATGACGTCGTCGATGCGCCCGATGATCATGTAGTAACCCTTGGGATCGCGGTACGCTCCGTCGCCCGTGAAGTACCAACCTTGCTTTGCGAACTTGGACCAGTAGACTTCGCGGAACCGCTCGTCATCGCCGTAGAGCGTGCGGAGCATGGCCGGCCACGGGGTGGTCACCACCAACATGCCGCTGTGGTTGTCGTCAACGGGATGGCCTTCTTCATCGACCACCATCGGAGCGATGCCGAAGAACGGCAGTCCCGCGGAACCTGGCTTGGCACTCATGGCGCCGGGCAAGGTGGTGATCATGATGGCGCCGGTTTCCGTCTGCCACCAGGTATCCACGATGGGGCAGCGCTCGCGGCCGATATGCTTGTGGTACCACATCCAGGCCTCGGGATTGATAGGCTCGCCGACCGTGCCCAGGAGGCGCAGGCTGCTGAGATCGTTGCGCGCGGGCCAGCCTTCGCCCCACTTCGAGAAGGCGCGGATGGCCGTGGGCGCGGTGTAAAACACGTTGACCTGGTAGCGCTCGATGATCTGCCAGAAGCGGTCGGGCGTGGGGTAGTTCGGTGCGCCTTCGTACATGACCGTCGTGGCGCCGTTGGACAGGATCCCGTAGATGATGTAACTGTGCCCGGTGACCCAGCCGATGTCCGCGGTGCACCAGTACGTGTCCTCTTCGCGCAGGTCAAACACATACTTCGAGGTCAGATAGTTGCCGACCATGTAGCCGCCGGTGGTGTGGAGAATGCCCTTGGGTTTTCCGGTGGAACCCGACGTATACAGGATGTACAGCGGATGCTCGGAGTCCAGTTCCTCCGCGGGACACACGTCCGACGCCGTCTCCATGACTTCGTGCCAGAAGATGTCGCGTCCGTGCACCATCTGAACGGGCGAGTGCGTGCGCTCCACGACGACGACGTGGCGGACCGTTGGGCACTTCTGCAGAGCCTCGTCCACGGACTTCTTCAACTCGACCACGGCCCCGCGGCGGTAGCCGCCGTCCGCGGTGACGACAATGGAAGCGCCGGCGTCGTTGACGCGATCCACGATGGCCGCCGAAGAGAATCCGCCGAAGATGACCGAGTGCGTGGCGCCGATGCGTGCGCAGGCAAGCATCGCGATGGCGAGTTCGGGCACCATCGGCATGTAGATGGCCACGCGGTCACCGGGTTTGACGCCGAGGCTCTTGAGGCCGTTGGCGAACTTGGAGACCTGCCGGTGGAGTTCGCGGTACGTCAGGATGCTGCGCTGGCCGTAGGGTTCGCCTTCCCAGATGATCGCCGCCTTGTTCTTGCGCCAAGTCTTCAGATGGCGGTCCAGGCAGTTGTACGCAAGGTTGGTCTTGCCCCCCTCGAACCACTTGAAGAAGGGTGCATTGTCAGCATTGAGAACGCGGTCCCATTTCTTGAACCAGTGCAATTCCGAGGCGGCGTTTCCCCAGAAGGTTTCCGGATCGTCGATCGACTGTTCGTAGAGTTTCTGGTACTCGGCCAGCGATTTGACGTGGGCCAGTTTGCTGAATTCCGATGCGGGCTCGAAATGACGGGTCTCATCCAGGACATGTTCAATTGCGGTGCTCACGTGATGCTCCCTTCGTTGGTAAAACGCGCCAGGCCCTTCCCCGTCCGCGCGCCCGTGGCAAAATCAGCGAATGCGATGCCTGTCATGCTGAGCGTAAGCAAATGGGCACGCCGGAGACGGACGCTCCGACAGACGGTCATTCGCTTCGTTCAGGATGACAGTAGTTGTACGTTTGCCACGGGACTTCAGGGGCACAGGATTGCCACCTTTCCCGCCGCCTTGCGCTTACAGCGCGCACATTGTTCCACGATTGGGACGGTGTGTCAATCCGGGGCTCCAGGCAGCCCCGCGTGCCGGACCGGGCGGCGCATGAAGCGGGGAACACTTCGCCGCTCCCTTCTCATTCCTCGATACGCGGAGGATGAGACCTGAAGCGGCCCTGTCGCCACGCCAACACGAGAGATGAGGCCTTTCGTAGGGCGGGATTGGTTCCCGCCTTCTTAATGAAACGGCGATCGCTGTTTGCTTCTTCAAGAGCCGGCAGGGATGCCGGCGCTCCTGGTTGCGCCATCACACTTGTGCGGCTCGGTATTGGTTTCCGTCCAATTCATTATTGAGAAGACAAGAAGGCGGCAACAAATGCCGCCCTACGGGGAGCGCCCTTCCAGGAGCGCCGACACGCCCTGCCGGCTCTTGAATTGAGCAAAGGCGCTCCCCTCCCTAGCAAAAAGGCGGGAACAAATCCCGCCCTACGGGGAGCGCCCTTCCAGGAGCGCCGGCATCCCTGCCGGCTCAGGGCAATCGCATTAAAAGTTTGGCACCCCTAGCTGCGCTTGCGCATCCGTGACCCCGTGTATCCCGCGTGAATTCCCAGGAGGGATCGATCTGCGAAGTAATAGTAGTTTGATATGTAACTATTT
>JADLGB010000306.1 GCA_020849535.1 Candidatus Hydrogenedentota bacterium | reverse complement strand
AGCACGAGGGCGCTCCGTGGCACGGGACGCGAGAGGAGCAGCGGAAGCGTGTGCCCTTCCATCTCCTCGGACAACAGGGAGCAGGCGTAGAACAGGGCCAGCAGAGGCACCAGCGTGTACACGTAGAGGAAGTCCGTGAGCGCCACGAACAGACGGTCCGGAGGGCCGGTCCGGCCTGCGCCGTAGTAGGCGATAATCGCGGGCAATGCGGCAGGCAGGAGGGCGAGCACGGCCATGATCCACGTCTTGCGTCTGCGCAGGTGCAACCGCAGCGTAATGCCCGCTATCGCGGCGAATACGCCCCAATAGTGCTGCAAGCCCATACGTCTCGCCATAGGTCTGCCCTTTGGTTGAGGCCCGCAATCCGTGCTCGACACCCGGACGCTTCAAGCGATTGGGGTCGCGGGAGGATGCGCCGGAATCAGCGCTTCAGCAGGCGCCCCGCAACCGCGTCGAGCCGCCTGAGGACCTCGGGATCGCGCGCTGCGGGGGCGGTGATCAGGGCATGCTCCAACGCCGTCTGGCAACCGTGCTCGCAGCGGGTCTTGCCCCCTTTCAAGATTGGAACCAGATTCAGGATCAAACGGCGGGCATTCTCGGCGTTGCCCGTGAGCACCTTGATTATCTGATCCACGGTTACATGATCGTGATCCGGATGCCAGCAGTCGTAATCCGTGACCATGGCCACGGTCGCGTAGCACATCTCGGCCTCGCGGGCCAGCTTCGCTTCGGGCATGTTGGTCATGCCGATGACATCGCAGTTCCATTGCCGGTACAGGAACGACTCGGCCATCGACGAGAACTGCGGGCCTTCCATGACGAGGTAGGTGCCGCCCCGCTCGGTCTTGACCGGCAGCGCGCGCGCCGCCTGTTCGAGGCAATCGCCCAAATGCGCGCACACCGGGTGCGCCATGGACACATGCGCCACCATGCCCGTGCCGAAGAAACTCTTCTCCCGCGCAAAGGTGCGGTCGACAAACTGGTCCACAATCACGAAATCGCCGGGATGCAAATGCTCTTTCAAGGAACCCACGGCGCTGATGGACACGATCTGGCTGACGCCGGCCCGTTTGAGCGCGTCGATATTCGCGCGGAAGTTGATTTCCGAGGGCGGAATGCGATGCCCGCGTCCATGCCGCGGAAGAAAGACCAGGAGTTCGCCCTCGTATTCGCCGAGCAACAACTCGTCGGAAGGACCGCCAAACGGCGACTCGACGCGCATCCACCGCTTGTTCTGCAACTCGGCGATGTCGTACACGCCGCTGCCGCCAATCACACCGAACAGAGGTTTCCGATCTGTCAACTCCATGTCCTTTCCGCGCGGGGTAGGGCGTTGCGCCAGGCGCGAGTCTCTAATACTCGCCATCTCCCGCGGACAATTCAATTCTCCTCAAAGGGACCACAGGCGAGGGCGCCTGTGCCACACGTCTATCTGTCATTCCTCGCTTCTCAGAAACTACTGAATTCTTCGTGCAGACCAAGGACAGGAAGATAGGAGAAACCCGCGCGGGCGTGGCGAGCGCGTGTGGCACAGGCGCCCTCGCCTGTGTCTTTGCGCCTGTCCGATTCCCTCCGCCGCATCTGCTACAATGCCGCGAACTTAATCAACTCGAGGGTTGCTTCTCATGCACATTGCCTTGTTGACCTTCCTGCTGGCCGTGGCGCAAGCGCCGTTGCAGCCCGTTCCGGTGCACGTGTCGAGCGGCCCACATCCGCGTGTCACGCTAACTGTCGAGGAGCTTGCGCCGTTGCGCGCACGGGCCACAACGCAGGAATGGGCCAAGCCCGTCGCGCAATCGATCATCTCCGCCGCGCAGGCCCTCGTTGCGGAACCGCTCGACATTCCGCACGCGGGCGGCCAGTGGACCCACTGGTACTCCTGCAAGCGCGACGGCGGAGCCCTGGAAGCGAAGTCACCCACCGAACACGTGTGCAAAGTCTGCGGCACGGTCTACACCGGCTGGCCCTACGACGATGTGTACATCACGCACCGGCATCATCACTGGATACGCGGCATGAGCGACCTCGGCGTCGCGTATGCACTCGATCCGAAACCTGAATACGCCGAGCGCATCAAGGCGATTCTCTTGGAGTATGCGTCTTTCTACACGACGCTCCCTCTGCACGATAAGGATGGCAAAGACACGGCGAAATCGAAGGCGCACCTCTTCGCCCAGACGCTCGACGAATCGGTGGCCTTGTGCCAGATCGCCGGCGCCTACGACCTCGTGTATGACGCGCCGTGTTTCACGCCGGACGATCATCAGCGCATCGAGACCGGGTTCCTGCGGCCCATGGTGGAGACAATCCAGACGAACGATATGGGCATCTCGAACTGGCAGTCCTGGCACAACGCGGGTGTCGCGTTGGCGGGTTTCGTGCTGGGCGACGCGGCCCTCGTCGAATGGGCGGTCAACGGTACCAGTGGTTTCGTTTTCCAGATGGCCAACAGCGTAACCGCCAGCGGCATGTGGTACGAGGAAGCGCCCAGCTATCACTGGTACGCGCTGTCCGCGCACGTCTACCTGCTTGAAGCCGCCGCACGCGCGGGCATGGACCTCTACACGCTACCGCCTGTGAAGAAGATGTTCGACGCGCCACAACGGCAGGTGTTTCCCGACGGCACTTCGCCCGCGCTGAATGACAGCGCGCGCACGGTGATCGCAAACCAGCGTGACTACTACGAAGTCGCGTTCCGGCGCTTTCAGGACCCCGCCTATCTCCCGCTGCTCAAAACGCGCGACTCTGTGGACGCGCTCCTGTGGGGCGTGGACACACTGCCCACGGACCAGGCGCGCACCCTTGCCCTCGTGTCGTCCAACGAGCCGTCGGAAGGGCTGGCCATTCTGCGCGATGCCACGGGGCAGACCGCCGTCTTCTTCGACTACGGTCCCGGCACCTCGGGCCATGTCCATCCCGCGAAGCTCGGGCTCATCCTCTACGCGCATGGCGACGAGCGCTTCGTCGACCCCGGCCACCTGCCCTACGGCAACCCGATGCACCGCGGCTGGTTCACACAGACGCTCGCGCACAATACGGTCGTCGTGAACGAGGAATCGCAGACCCGCCGTTCGCCGAAGTTGCTGGCCTTCGCCGCCACGCCGGACTTCAGCGCCGTGCGCGCCGTCTGCGAAGGCGCTTACAAGGGCGTTGTGCTGGATCGCACGCTGTGTCTCGCGGGCAATACCGTTCTCGATGTGTTTCATTGCACCAGCGAAGAGGAGGCCACCTTCGATCTTCCGCTGCACGTGCACGGTGAAATTGTCGATGTGCCCGAAGCCAAAACCGTCGAG
This sequence comes from Candidatus Hydrogenedentota bacterium, assembly GCA_020849535.1. Lineage (GTDB taxonomy): Bacteria > Hydrogenedentota > Hydrogenedentia > Hydrogenedentales > SLHB01 > JAHDWY01. The sequence continues at coordinate 1,834 of JADLGB010000306.1, read as the reverse complement.
GCCATCGGCGCGAAAGGACCCTACACGCTGCTGAAGAATCCGCGCCGTTTTCCCGAGCGGCTCAATGCCGCGACTGTGGACGCCGGCGACGGCAAGCGTATCGCCCTGCGCTTCCTCGACGTGTCGGCCTCGTACATGGCGGAGGGGTTCGGACCCGGGATGAAACGACTGCCCATGCTCCTGCGGCGGCAGCAGGGCACGGAAGTGTGGTTTGTCGCGGCTTACCAGATTCTCGCGGGCGACGAGGCGGCCAAGGCCGTCGATGCCACGATCACCGAATCCGGCGCGGCCGTGTCCACGCCCACGCTGTCCCTGCGCACCGGCGCGCTCACCCAAGTCCTTCTGCCGCGCGAAGGCGGCGCGTTCGCCGTGTACAACCTCGATGCCACCGGGGCCCACGAGGCGGAGGTTTCGCCGGCCGACGTTTAAGTCTCCACGCGGTGACATGTAACGGATTGACTAAGCATTCCGTCCCATGCTCGGTCCAAAGGGGAAGCTAATTTGTTTCTCTGAGAATGTAAGTCTTTCTCGCAAGTTCAGGCGTTGCTCGAACCGGCCAACAGCATCTGTCTCGCACCGCGCCAGCAAGTTCTCCACTTCGTCCAACCGTGCCAGAGTTACAAACCTCTCCTCAGGGGCGAAGTACACCACAGCCTGTTTCCTGCGCTCCAGAAGATTCAAGACATTGTTCAGAGTCCCAATGCTGTGGCCGTCCCACAACATGAATCCGTAGTGCGCCTCCTTGCTCATGGCAAGGTCTTTTGCCGCGTAGTACTGAAATCCTCTCGACTTCAGACGACAATCAATTCTTCGGATTTCCCAATCTCCGAGATTGTTGCGGCACTCAAGGCCCGTGCAGTAGACGAGCACATTCTGGTACCCATGCAGGGCGAAGTACTCCTGAAGTGCTTTGTCGGCCCCATTTGCATCCCCAACAAGGATCTGCAGACCGCTCTGAATCATCTTGCAGGCGCGGTCACAAACAGAATCGGGGAGCTGCGAAATCCTCCGTGACCCGCCAACGAATACCCTCTTCATCGCTTACTCCGCGTCTTCGTGCACGTTACCGCATAGACACACCGCACCCCACCAATTGCTTTCAGGCACGCAGCGACGGCGTTCAAAGTGGCTCCGGAACGGTAGAGATCATCCACAAGGAGTACCCTCTTCTCTGAAACTTCTGGCACGACGACCACGTAGGCATCTTGCAGGAGGCAAGTACGTTCCTCCAATTTGTAGACAGACTTGAGTTCGGGGGTATCCTTTACCTTAACAACTGCATCGAGTGACACCGGTATTCCCAGATTCTGGGCAATGGCTTTGGCAAGTAGCGGTACCGGCTGAAAACCGCGGCCACTTCGTGAAGGAGGTACGGGTAACACGATTTCAACGGGCCACTTCCTTGACTTTACGAATTCAGACGCGGTGAGCGAGAGGACTTTCACGAGCGCCTTCTCCGAACGGTACTTCAAACGGTAGAGGAGTTCTCCCACCTCGCTGCGTGCTGTCTCGAATTGAGGATGCCCATATTCGTCTTCTCCGAGGTATTCGCTGCTCAATGTGTGGTAATCAAGCGCATAGCCAGCTTCCCACCCACCAACAAGTCTTATGGGGTTGATCTTGAGCATACATCCCCGCTCGTCATAGCCTTTACTTCCAGACACATTGTACGCCCCCAAGTAGCCGCTCTCCAACTGGAGCTTTGCGCAGGGCAATCGCATTAAAAGTTTGGCACCCCTAGCTGCGCTTGCGCATCCGTGACCCCGTGTATCCCGCGTGAATTCCCAGGAGGGATCGATCTGCGAAGTAATAGTAGTTTGATATGTAACTATTT
>JADLGB010000305.1 GCA_020849535.1 Candidatus Hydrogenedentota bacterium | reverse complement strand
TCGCAGACCGTACCATCATCACGCCCTCCTTTGGTGGACAAGAAAAGGTCTTCGACACATCGATTCTTATCCATCTCAAGAGGGCATTTCTATGAAAAGTCCAAAAACCCTGTTTAGGACAAGGCTGTCCCCCTTCCGAAGGGGGTGGCCCGCAGGGCCGGGGGATGTTCTTCTCTCCGCTTCACCGCATCTGCTTGCGGCAGAGCATTGGCCAAGTGGGGGCACTACTTCTCCTGTGCCGCGAACTCCACAATCGACCAATGGGCCGGGTGATCGGTTTGCGATTCGGGAGCTTCCAGATAGTGACTCTCGATAACTCGAAAGCCGCGTGAGACGAAGATGTGATCGATCTGACCGGCCAGATTCGCCTGCCCGCCGTGTGCGTCCACGTCTTCCTCGCCAAGCTCCGCGGCGGTGTTCAGATACTTCGCGGCCAACTTCGCATAGAAAGGCTCGTCGGAGCGGAAGTTGTAGTCCCCAACCGCGATGACATGCTCATATTTGCTGGCCTCGGCAATGAGCGCGTCGACGTGGGCATGCATCACGTCGTCGGCTCCGGATGGGTGGTTGGAGAAGAACGCGATCATCCGCCCAGCGATGTCCATTTCCGCCGCGGCGGTGCCTACCTCGTCGGAATCGCTGTAGGTGTAAAAGGACCATGGGTTCTTCAATGGGAATCGCGAGAGTATCGCGGCGCCAAAGGTGCCCGACACGGTGTTGGGGCCGTAATACGAGTAGTACCCGAGTCCGTCCGCGAAATAGCGTACGCAGTCCACGCTGCCGCCCGAGGGCCTGGCCGTGTCGCACTCTTGCAGGCCGATGATATCCGCATTGATTTCACGTAACAGGGCGAGCTGCTTCCTGTAGTTCCGGTCCGCGTTGTCGTGCGAGCCTTGCTGCATGTTGTACGTGAGAATGGTGAGGCGGTCCGGTGTTGTGGGCTGCGATGGTAGTCGCAAGTTATGCGTGAAGATGCCCATGATACTCACAGACGCCAACACTATGGCAATGACCTGCACGGCACGGAGTGGCGGCATTGCCTCCTGCCTCGTGGGCCGTGGCGCAAGTAGCGGAAACATCGCCACCACGCTCGCAAGCAGGAAGGGCAGATAAAAGCGATTGCGGAGCAGAGGCCCGTAGGGGACGTATCCCCACACATTGGTGAAAATGAGAAGTAGGGTCACCACAAATAGAAACGTCATCCCGAACATGACGGGGAGAACGGCGTCACGCGGCCGGGTGCCACTTGCCAGAACCACCGCCTTTCGCACGTTAAGCATCACCATGGGCGAAGCCAGAAGCATCGCCAGGAGCACGAGTGCGGTACATCCCCCCGAACCACGCACAACGACCGGTCCGGAATCGGGAGATAGGGGCAACGGTGGAGCCGCCAGCCAAATCCCGCCCACCAGCGCGGTGGCGAAAAGAACGCACCATCCAGCCACAATGGCCTTGGACGGACCTTGACGACCCCCCGCCAACCGGCATACTACCGCCGCGAAACTCAGTGTGGTGACCCCCATCGTATCGGAGTAACCTTTGGCGCCGCCTCCATACCAGGCATTCACCACTGCCGGACTCGACAGACAAAGCGAGACGAGCGCCAAGTTTGCAAAGAGCCCGACGGTTGCAGACACGCGTTGCTTTGGATTCGGAGTGTTGCTCGCGCGCGCCGCATCGAAAATGGGCCTCACACGGCGAAAAAGATACGTTGCTAGAAGAAGCAGTCCCCAGCCAATAGCGCTTGTAGAGCCTTCCATCGAAAGGTCGATTGAGGAGCCCCAACTGCGTAGCGCGATAGCCGCGAGCGTGGCGATACCCAGGGCCATGCCAACGTCACCGCGCATCGCACGATAGCGTTCCGAAAGCGCGTAGCAGAGAATCGTCAGGAATGCCGCGACTCCCAATCCCGCCACAACGATTAAGGGCCGGACGCTGAGCAAAGGACAGAGCGCGCGTGCGCCAAGAAGCACTGCTACCGCAAGCGATAGGACCCGGCGCTCCCGCTTCTCGTCCACGAGAAACAGCAGCAAAGGCAATGCCAGCAACAGAACTCCGGAAAGTTCCTGTCCCATGCGAAGCTTGATGAGACTCAGGCGATAGATGCTCTCAGTCCAAATACTAAATAGCTGAATGAAGAAGAGGAGCATCACTGCAAAGAAGAGAGTGGATCTCATGCGCGGATCGGAGCCGGTCTTCAACGTTGGGATCACGCCAGGCACTCCTTTCGGTTCGCGTGCGAGGTTTATGTTGCGATTATGGGCCACACGCATCGTAGCCTTCAACGATGGGGAGTCCAGCGATGCAGCCCCGCCATGTGAATGTGCTACCATCTTGCGAGGTGCGAGCGCGCACCCAGAAGTAAGCGGTTCAACGCCCAATAGTGAGGAGTATTCGCAATGCATTTATCATCACGCGCAGGGCACGCCGTGCCTCATCCGGGGAGGCACGCTTCAACGGCCAATTGCCCCTGCGTGCTCTGCACCGTTCTCCTCTTCATGCTCTACATAGGCTTCAGGGGCGGACAAGTCTACGCACAGGAAGTGTTCGCCGGGCAGGCCTATACAGACCGAGACGTCTATGCGGACACCTGGGTCGCGACCGATGCGCTGGGGCGCACGCAACCCGACGCGTCGGTGGCAGGCCCGCCGAAGCCGGACAAGTGGGTGGGCATCTTCTACTGGACCTGGCACGTGCCGCGTGGAACCGGTGGGCCCAATGACAACACGAAGCTCATCGCGGCTGCAAAGGATGGCAAGGTGGACTGGCCCGAGAACGGCGCCCCGCATCATTGGGGCGAACCGGAACTCGGCTACTACATGATGACCGACCCTTTTGTCATTCGGAAGCACGCGAGCATGCTGATTGACGCTGGCGTCGATGTGGTCCTTTTTGACACGACGAATCCCCCGCACACTTGGAAGGATGAGTATGAAGCGCTGGGCCGCGAGTACACCCGGATGCGCGAAGAAGGAAACAAGACGCCCTATATCGGGTTCATCTGTCCCTTTTGGGATCCGGTCGAAGTGCTGAACATCGTGTGGACTGATCTCTACAAGCCGGGACTCTGGAGCGACCTCTGGTTTCGTTGGGAAGGAAAACCGTTCATCCTTGCGGACAAGGAGAAAGTCACGGACCCCGAGATCCTTGCGTTCTTCACCTTCAGACGCCCTATGCCCGACTATTGGCTGGGCCCGAGCGGTCCGGACCAATGGAGTTGGCTCGAAGTACATCCCCAACACGTGTTTCTCAATAGCCGCGAAGAGGCCGAGCAGATGAGTGTCGGCGTTGCGCAGAATGCCCTCCCGGACACGCCCGGACCCGCGCCTATGGCGCACAAGCGTGGCGCCATGGGCCGTAGTTGGCATAACGGGGCCATGGACACCCGCGAGGGTGCTGTCAATCTAGGGCTCAACTTCGAGGAGCAGTGGCAACGCGCGATGGAGGTCGATCCCCAATTCATTTTCGTTACGGGCTGGAATGAATGGGTGGCTGGCCGCTATACGGAATGGAGCACGTACGTGGATGAGGACTGCTACTATCCCGGCGGACTTTTTGTCGATCAATACACGCAAGAATACAGCCGCGACTGTGAGCCCATGGCCGGCGGGCACACGGACAATTACTATTACCAACTCGCAAGTTGGGTTCGACGATTCAAGGGCGCCCGTCCGATTCCCACGGCCGATGGACCTCATGCCGTAGTGATCGACGGAAGCTTCGGCGAGTGGCAGCCCATCATACCCGAGTATCGCGACACGATCGGAGATATCGCCCACCGCGATCACCGGGGCTACGGCGAGTTGGTTTACCACAATGATACGGGACGAAACGATTTCGTTCTGTCCAAGGCCGCCTTTGACGACAGCAACGTCTACTTTTTTGTCCAGACCTCACGGCGCATATCGGCGCATACCGATCCGATGTGGATGTTGCTTCTTCTCGACACGGATCAGAACGCTTCGACGGGCTGGCTCGGCTACGATTTCATCGTCAATCATGGAGTGAACAACGAAGCTGAGACTTCAGTCAAACGCTGGGACGGCGGTGTTTGGGTGGACGCGGGTTCAGCCACGTACCGGGTCAACGGCAACGGCCTGGAACTGGCCGTCCCAAGGGAAGCAGTGGGGGAGACTGATGGTCTTCCGGCCTTCGACTTCCACTGGGTGGACAACATTCAGAGCTTTGACGGCGTCGCGGAACTTGGCGTGAATGGCGACAGCGCGCCCAACCGCCGCTGGAACTACCGGTTTCACGTGGCGCCTTGAGCCGCGCACGCGTGTTCACCTTCCAGTCGTGCGTGCGCTCACAGTGTATCTGCCCCGTTCGTCAGCCATGCCAGGGAGTATCGCACGAAGCGAATCCACTCGCGTCGGTGTTTCTCGCCACCTTCGAAGAGTAAGCCTATATCGCCGTCGGGTAACCGCACGATTGAGGAGTACGACGCCGGCCCCGCATGAATCAGGCGTCTGACCGGCCACGTCTTTCCCTCATCGTAACTCATGCGGATCGTCATTTTCGTGCGCTCCACGACATTGAATTTCTCCCCGGCATTGTCCGGATTCGCGAACAAGAGGCGGTCCCTCTCACCATTTGCCGCCAGACTGAATCGGACGATGCTCGCCTGACAGGGACACTCGTTCAGTGCGCGATCCCAATACGAGTTGGTCCAGGTTTGACCTCCATCCTTACTGAGCGCCACGCCCCTGCAGCTCATGCCCATATTGTCGCGCATGTTCAGCATGAGCGTCCCGTCACTCAATTCCACGGCCTGGCACTCATCCGAAAACGGCGATACCGGCGCACCCAAGGTCCATGTTGCCCCGTGGTCATCGCTGTACAGAACGCGGGAGTGCCAATTGTCTTCAAACTGCTCATTCGTTTCCCCTGTATAGCCGGGCACCACCAAACGCCCGCTCTTCATCTGAATGCCCACGCCCGGTCCGGGGTTGAAGGTCTCGTCGTAGTTCGCAATGCGGTCCTTGATCTCCACCGGCTCTGACCACGTCGCTCCGTTGTCCGTGCTTACAAGCTGAAAGTGCCGGTGATGGTTCGGGCTGATGATGTTGGCCATGTCGCACACCAGGATAATGGTGTTATTCGTCCAATCGATGACGGGACACGGATTCATCAGTGCCTCCTTGCCCTTGCCGCGCACCAAGACCTGCATCGGCAGCCAGGTGCGGCCGCCGTCGATGCTGCGCCGCAGTACCATGTCGGTCGGACTCGCGTCGTCCTGCGACTCCTTTCTCGCCTCGCAGAAGACAAGCAAGTACTTGTCGGGAGCCACGAGCATTCCGGGAATCCTGTAAGTATTCACGCCATCGGTGCCCGCGACAAAGACATTCGAGATCTCGGGCGATCCGGGTGCTGGTGCGACCGGTGGAGCAGAGACCACGCGAAAGCCAATATCGCTGCGCACCATGTCCGGTACTTCATGGGTGCGCCGCGAGGAACGGCAATCGCCACCGGTGCCGAGCCAACTGCCGCCACGAAACACCCGATGTTCAGCGAAGCTGGGTCCAACCGGATCGGTTTGCTCTCCGTCGAAGTAGAACCAATGCCAATCCTGACACCACTCCGCCGCGTTGCCGCTCATATCGTGCAAGCCCCAGGGATTGGGAGGCAGAAGGCCCACGGAGCGCGCGTGCCACTCAGTAGTGAGCATCGCATTGCCACGCCACCAGGCGTGCATGTCAATCGCCTCATAGCTGAGATCTTCCCCCCAATAGAAGCGCGACGTAGTGCCGGCCCGGCATGCGAATTCCCACTCCGCCTCGGTCGGCAGGCGAAACGGCTTGCCGGTCGCCTCCGCCAGCTCCGCGGTGAACGCCTGCGCATCGTTCCAGCTCACATACACGGCGGGAGTATTCGCGTCTTCACTCACGTAGAGCCGGTCCTTCCACGGCGTGGTGCCCATCAAGGCCAGCCATTGGGCCTTCGTGATCTCGTACTTTCCCATCCAGAATCCCTTGGAGATTTGCACGAGATGCTGCGGCGTTTCCTTGTTGGGATAGGCGTCCTTTTCGTTGGCGCTTTCGCCCATCGGGAACGTGCCCGGTGCGAGAAACACCAGTTCCATCGGCACGCCTCCGGGGAGGGTGATTGTCCAAGTCTCTCCGGGGCGTGCAGGTTCATCAGCCGCATTTGCATCGAACCCCGCCCGGAGAATGAGTGCACACAACGTCGTGGCCACAACTGGCAAAGAACACCGCTTCATCGATTCTCTCCCTGTGTACTACGATTGACGCGAAACACGTCAATGATGCACGACGAAGGGCGCGCGTGTCATGCGGTGGCCAGATGCGAGGGGGGAGGTGATCTCCTGCGCCATGTGGTGGCGAATCAACCCGTCACGCGCTTTTCCCAGTTCACGTGCTCGAGGACCTCACGGAAATTCGAGAATTCCTGCTGGAACGTGTCAAGCATCTGCCGGGCACGGTCGAAGTCCCCGTCTTTGGTTGCGAATTCGATCTCTTTGGCGAGGTGGCTCACGCGGGCTCCTCCAAGACTTGCCGACGCACTCTTGAGAGAATGGGCGATGCGATGTGCCACTTCCGCGTTTTCCTGATGGATCGCGTCAACAAGTTTGTCCAAGAGCCCAGGCATATCGTCCAGAAAGACTTGCGTGATTCGCGTCAGGATCCTGGCATGCCCGCCCGCGAGTTCGACCGCCGATTCCCGATTGAACACGGGCAAACCATTTTCGTTAGACGCGGGGCCTTGTCCCGAGGCCGAAGGGGTAGCCACCTCCGGCTCGGCCTTCTCTTCCGCGTGATTTCCCGATTTCGCGTGAAACCATCGCATCACCGCGGACATGACGACATCTGGACTCACCGGCTTCGAGATGTAGTCATCCATGCCCGCGGCGAGACAGCGTTCCCGGTCTCCTTTGAGCGCGTGGGCCGTCATGGCAATGATCGGAACGTGATCGCCGTGTCCTTCGTGGGCGCGAATCTCCTTTGTCGCCGCATAGCCGTCCAGGACGGGCATCTGACAATCCATGAACACGACGTCATAGGCGCCATTCCGGAATTTCTCGACGGCTTCCCGCCCGTCGCGGGCGATATCGACCGTGCATCCAAAGCTCTTGAGTATTTCCAGCGCGACCTCCTGGTTCACGGAATTGTCTTCCGCGACGAGCACGCTGGCGTGGATGAAACGTCCGGCCGGGGAAGACGCCGCCACTTCAAGTGTGCGCGACTCCGAGACAGTATGCCGCGTGACCAGCCCGACCGTTTCGCCGCGCAGGTGCGCGTTCCACACCCGGTTCAGCGCATCCAGGAACTCGCTGTCGCGCAGGGGTCCGCTGAGATACGCCGCGAAACCCGCATCCGCCATGCGGATGGCATCACCCCGCTGGCCGGCCTGCGTCAGCAGCACAAGGACCGTATCCTGAATCTCCGGATCGCTCTTGATGTGCTGCCCGATGAGGCTGCCTTTCATCGTTAAAGCATGCTGGGTGATCAGCGCGATGCGGAATGGGTCACCCGCCTGCTTGGCTTGCCGCAAGGCTGCCAGCGCCTCGTCCTCGGAGGATACTGCGGAACCGCGCATGCCCCAGGCTACCGCTTTCTCGACCAACACGCCACGGCTGATCGAACCCGGATCCACCACCAGGAGATTGACATCGGACATGTCCACGTGCCCTGACGGAGCGGGTGCTTCCGATCGGTCGATCCCCAGGGTCAGTGTCACGCGGAAACGCGACCCCGCGCCCACCGTACTCTTCACCCCGATGCGCCCGCCCATCAGCCGCACGATCTGCTGGGTAATTGCCAAACCCAGACCCGTTCCGCCATATTGACGCGCTGTCGACAGATCGCCCTGATCGAATTTCCGGAAGATGAGGGGGAGTTTGTCCTGCGGAATCCCGATTCCCGTGTCTTCTACGGCGATGCGCATGATGACTTGCTCATCGTTCATGCCCAAGCACTCCGTATTGACAAGAATGTGGCCTTCGTTGGTGAACTTCAACGCATTGCCGAGCAGATTCATCAATACCTGACGAATCCGCCCCACGTCGCCCACGACCCGGCGTGGTGCATTGGGCGCATAACGCACGATGATCGCGAGACCCTTCTGCTCGGCCCGTGGCGAAAGCAGTTCCACGACGTCGTCTATTGCGACCTCAAGGTCGAAGGGGATGGGGTCGAGCGTCATCTGGCCGGCCTCGATTTTCGAGTAATCGAGAATATCGCCGATAATGGTGAGTAGTGACTGACCCGAACTGCGGATGGTTTCCGCATACTGGCGCTGGTGCGGTTGCAGCGGCGTGCTCAATAACAACTCGACCATGGCGATGACGCCGTTCATGGGCGTGCGAATCTCGTGGCTCATATTGGCCAGGAATTCGCTCTTTGCCCGGTTGGCCGTTTCGGCCGCCGCTTTGGCCTTTTGCAGCTCGCGCTCGATGCGTTCGCGCTCCTGGATTTCCTGTTCCAGTTCGAACGTACGCGCCGCTATCCGCTCCTCGATCTTCGTGAAGGCTTTGCGAAGTTCCTCGTCCCGTTCGCGCAGATGCCCCAGCACATCGTCCAGCCGATCGTAGAAGACCGCCTCCTCGCCTCCGGTCCGTTCGGCCACCTCCCGCGCGAAACTCTGCATTTCCCGGATAATGCGTTCGAAGTGAGAATTGCGCTGGTTGTAGCAGGCGATACAGACGCGGCGGCGGTGGGGAAGCTCGTGAACGTGATCGCGGCACACCATCTTGCCGCACATCTTGCAGCGTACTCCGCACTCCTCGCAGACCAGTACGCGGCACTCAACACAGTACCCCGTCGCGCTTCGCACGCCACAGAATGCGCACTCCATGGATCCTCGGCACTCCTATTCAAGCTGGCGCTCGAACCCCCCCTCGATGCATACCATTGGCCATTATGAGTGCCCGTTTCGCTCAAGTCAATATTCGCAGGCTGGCATTTGTCTCCGTATGGGATACAGCGGTGTCGAGCAGCGCGCGCTGCGCGCCCGGGGAGAGGAAGGCGTGCTTCGCCCTATCGCGTCACATACAACCCCTGGCCGTCGATTTCGTAACGCACTCCCAAGGGGGTAAGCAGGTCCGTCAGCGCCTGCTTGCCGGAAATGCCGCTCACGTTGAGGGGAGGCACAAACTGGCTGCATACGTCACCGGCGAGCTGCCTTGACTTCTCCCATTGGTACGGCACGCCGGCCGCCTCGCATAGGGCAATGGCGGCGTACTGAACGGTGAGTTGCGCGCCGTCGGGGGATTGGGCCGCACTTACCGTTACCGGCTTGTCCAAGGCTGTTTGGTAGGCTGCTGCGCTGGCTTGCCCCGCTTGTGTTTGAGGTGCATTGGGCGCAGGCGGTTGTTCGGTTCCCGTACACCCAATCAGCGCCGCAATGGCCACTACCACAATGCAGCACCACGCAGTATGGCTGCTCCACATTGCACTACTCCTTTGTAACCTGACCTGCTTCCCAAACTACCGTTCACCGCCCTCGAGTGCGTTGATGCGCTGCTGCGCGTCGTTCCATGGAAATCCTTCAGGTTTGCGCCCAGGCGCCTTCTCACAGAGCTTCACACACCGATGGTAGGCGTCGAGCGCCTCATCGGTCTTGCCCGTGCATTCATAGGCGTGCCCAAGGTAATACAAGGTTGCCTCAGTCCATCCTTTCAGATCAGGGTACTTCGAGACTGCGGCGCGATACGCTTCAATCGCTTTGTCTCGATCCCCCGTCCTCTCGTGGCAAAGACCAACCATCATCAGCGCGTGCTCCGCATAGTTCCAGTCCGGATACTCCTCCGCAATCGCCGTGTACGCCTTGGTGGCCTCATCGTACCGGCCGGTTTCAAACAGCACCTCTGCGGGAGTCAGCTCGATCCACCCCAGGGCGTCGGCATATGGAAAGCGGTCAGGTTCCCGCACGCCCTTGCAGAGTTCTACACACTTGCCATAAGCCTTCACCGCGTCTTCATTGCGTCCCGCTCGACGGCGTGCGTCTGCGAGATAGAACCAAATCGCCTCGGACCAACCCTTCTTGTCCGGATACGATTCAGCAGCTTCCTCGAGTGCGGCAAGGGACTTCTCTTTGTCCCCCTTCCAATCCAGGCAGATGCCGATCATCATCGCGGCGTTGGCCGCCTCGTTTGTCTTGGGGTAGTCCTTCGATATCGTCTTGTAGACCTCGATAGCCTCGGAGTAATCCTTGGCCACAAACAACGCCTCGGCCTTGTCTGCCAGCGCCGAGACGGCTGGTGAAGCCGCGGCCCCTACATCGCGCGAGCTTCCGCCCGCGACACCGATGGCACAAAGCCCAATCAGCGCCAATCCCAGAACCGCGCGGAGACTCAAGCTGCGATGTACGTGATAGTCTTTGTTCATCACGCGCACGACCCTCCTTCCCAGCGATGTTTTGGGTTCCGCCATGTTTGTTTGAACGAAAGCCCATTTGCGGTTTGGATCACATTCCTCGATGACGCGCAACAACGAAGTTCCGTAACGTTTTCGCTCACCGCCAAGATGGAGAACGGCCAAATCGTCACAGACCTCTTCTCGAACTTGGCGGATTCTCCAGTTGACGTACCAAACAAGGGGATGAAAGAAATATACGGTCTGCACCGCGATCTGGAGCAGATTCATCCAAAGGTCGCCGCGCTTGATGTGGCCCATCTCATGCAATATGACAGGCTCAAGATCCAATGGACTCCAGTGCTCAACCATCTGTGACGGGAGCACGATCGTTGGACGGAAGAACCCGGTCACCGCCGGTCCCCGGACCCTGAACGCTGAGGAGGAGCGGCGCAATCTGACCGCACGACGGATACCGCACCTGCTCCGAAGTTTCTCCACAAGGCGCAGCAAATCCGGTCTCGAAATCAGAGGACTTTCCCGCAGAGCGCGGCGAATCCAAAAGATGCGTATTGACACCGCGGCCGCAAGCAGCGTCACGATGGCCGTCCACGCGGTGGCGGCTTTCACGGTCGTCAGTGTCGCTTCATCTTTGAGCGCCCGCGCGTCTTCAAGCCGTGATGGCACCGGTTCCGCGGGCGGCGGATCCAGGACGGACAGAAGGCACAGCTCCGCAGTTTGACGCACATCGTCCGTGATACCCGTTGGAATGGAGTATTGAATCGGGACGCAGAGCCGCAGCAGAACGATGCACCAGAGCCAATACTGGAAATTGGCGGGCAGGCGGCGGCACAACAGCGATACCAGCCAGATGAACGCCGAAAGAACGACAATCTGCCAACTCAACTGCCAGAGGGTGTGTCCCCACGCGTCCGCCACCGATGACCACCAGGCGTTCATGGCTGGCCCTCCTCATGCTCCTCGATGAGGCGCTTGAGCGAGGCGATCTCGTCTTCAGTAAGCCTCTTGCCCTTGGCGAGATGTGCGAAGAGCGGCGCGAATGCACCGTCGAGCACCGTGCCCACGAAAGAATCCACCGCTCTCGTCATGACCTTGTTCTGCGATATCGCGGGCGCGTACAGACAGATGGGGCCGATCTTGTCCATGCGCACGTAGCCTTTGCCCACCAAGCGGTCCAGCATGGTTTTCACGGTCTGGTACTGCCAGTCCTTCTGCTGGCTGACCGCTTCGTGCACCTCGCGGGCGGTGCACTTCCCTTTCGTCCAGCAGGACTTCATGACCACCCATTCCGCCCGCGTCAGTTCTGGAAGGTCTTTTGCCATGCGACGGCCCCTCTTTCTGCATCTGTAGTGATGCTACCACAAACGTGGTGACTGTGTCAAGGGGCAATCAGCCTTTGTGACGGGAATCGGTTATGCGGTCAGCTCGCCGCAGCGCCGCACGATGTAACCGGTCAACGCCCGGCGCAGCCACGCGTAGCGGCCTTCCTGGAGGGCGCTTCGCATGCCCTCTTCGAGCAAGGCCATTCCAGGGATGTGGTGTCCCGCCACACGGACTGCCTCGAACATGGCGAACGTCTTCTTTGCTTCGCTCGCGAGTGCGGTGACCACGTCCGGCGGGGGCGTCGCCGCAAAGCCGGCAACACGCACGTCCGGGGAAGACGCGAAGGCATGCAATTCGTAAGGCCCCAATGTGCCTTGCCATGCATCGCCGCCCTCGCTGAGTTGCCCCGTAGCCAAATCGCGAAAGCCGGTCGTCTTGGTGCTGAATTCAATCCGCACGTCAATTGAATAGTATTCGCGATTCACCGCGTACACGTAGCGGACCCCGTCATGAACAAGTGTGCGCACGGCCACCGGATCGGTAGTTGCACCCACCGTCTCGAATTTCTCGCGGGGCAAAGCACGGTACGCGCGCGCGAACTGTTGGAGCGCCTCGCTATGAGCCTTGTCGAGGAAGAGGCCCCCGCGCGTGATGCGGCACGCATCCGTCTCCGCGAGGGCGTGCGCGTACGGCTCCATGAAGTGCGTGCCACCAGGGAATGCGTGCGTGATCCGCCACTGGGAGTCCCACCAGAAACCCTGCTCGGGGTACTCCGAATTGATACGGAACATGCCTTCAGCCGGTTGGCCATCCATTATCGCCACTTCTTTCGCAACCGCGTCATCCGGAGCCGGCAACGACCACAGGTGCTTGCCCCATGCCTCCACCCAGCAGTTGAAGATGAACGAACCAGGCCGATTGAGGCCGTGAAGCGCATCCAGTGACTCCTGATCCAGAAAGTCGAAGTCGCGATACATGCACGCCTGTTCGGCGGTCAGGCTCAGGCCCCCCGTGGAGTTGGGGGGATGCCCGCCCCGGTCCCTGGGGTTACCGCGCTCCACATCGATTTCCAGGCCCGGCGTATCCTTGTACAACGCCATGTCGATTCCCGCTTCACGGTACAAGTCGTACATGGACGGGCGTGCATGGACTTGATGCGACGCCGCCACAGGACCGAACAAACCCAATATCACTGTTTCGCTCCACAACGTCACGGTGACGCGCAAATCGGCTCTAGCCTCACTGAGTGCACCATGTATCTTGCCAAACAACTCGCGAATCTTGTGGCAGCGCCACGCAATCCACGCGGGCCTGCTCAGATGCGTCAGAAAACCGTAACGTTGCGAGAATCGATCTGGCGCTTTCGGATCGACCGGAACTTTGATACCGGTTTCCTCTTCAAACAGGCGCACACTGTAATCGTCGTACCCCGAGCGAATGGACCCGAACCACGGCATACACGACGCGTACATGTTGAAGGAAATGCCCTTGAACGCTGGGAATTGGCCGTAGCGCTGGCCAATCTCCCGCACAAAACCGAGTACAGCTTCCTGCGCCACGGGGTGCAACGGATTGAACATCGGCCCCATCGGATACGCCGAATTCGACCGCTCGCCGTATGCCAGTGAAGGCAACGCCCCACCGTACGGCTCGATGAAGGGCTTATCCTTCAGAATTCCGGCGAGCACATTGAAGTTCATCACGTTGTAGAGCGGCGTCCAGTCGCGCGTACCCTCTTGCACGCAATCATTCCACAGCATGTTGTTGAAGGTATCGGCGCCGCCCTTGATGGATTCGAGATCGATATTCATCTTCTCCATGAGACTGCTCAGCCGCATCAGCGTCAGTGAACCTTGGAAGGTGAGTCCTTCTTTCCCGAAACGCTCCAACAACGTGGCGTACCAATCCGCGGGGTGCGAGGTCCAGCGCGAATAGAGGTTCCGATTCGGCGCCGCGACGCCGTCCATTCCCCCGGAAGCCTCTCGCTCCGACGGAAATATGGGCCCGTGGTACCACGCCAGCGGATACACGAGAAGACCCTGCCCCGAGTACTGCGCATACTGAACGATTCGCTCGATCCACTCCGCGTGGTTCATGCTGCCTTCAGCCATTCCGGTGCCGCAGGGGTCTTCATACTGGATGCCCAACTCCCGGCGCGTCCCATCATTGGGGTCGCCTGGGATCTCTTCCGCGGGAAGGCCATCGAGTTCCCATACCTCGATGCTCGCCGCCGCCGCGGGCTCCCCCTCGCCCCACGTGAGAAAGAGAATGCTGCAATCCTGCCAACGCGGCCAGAAGATCTGGCTGACCTCCTGCATGGTGCCCGTCAACGGCTGCGCCCATCCCGAGAACACACCGGTGGACAAATCGTAGGTCGTCCCGTCCATGATGCACATGAAACGGCGCTTGTCGTCCGGGTAGCGGATGACCATCCGGTGCGGCACGCCTACCTTCTCGATCGAGAAGCGATACCCGAATAGCGACATCGACCCCGGCGCCGATTCGCGGTAACGGCCCGCCGTAGATTCCACGACATTGGTGCCGCCCGAATCGAAGTAGCGCTCAGGGGGGTACTCCTGCGTGCAATCGATCTCGCATACCAAGCGCCCGGAAGGACGTGCTACCGCCGGTTCCGCCGCGCCGTTCGCCACCAGCGTCAAGCCCAATCCTGCCCCTGCGGTCCATCCCAAGAATCCCCGACGAGTCATTTCGTGCGCCACAACGTGCTCCACCTTTCCGGTTGAAAACGCCACAACTCAAGATATGGTAATAGCATATCATCGTTGGTCGGCTTTTGGCATGGCTGAAGGATTCGCTCTTGACAAAATTCGTTTTAGACTATTATAATAGATTTAGGCTAAGTGAACCGTAACTCGCGAGCCAGCATAAAGGGAGTTCAGCACGATGGCCAAACGCGGCAGGCGCCCCGGCCAAAACAACGACCTTTCCGAGATGGAACTCGACATCATGGGGATTGTCTGGCGGCTGGGGGAGTGCACCTCGCCCCAGATCATCCAGGAGTACTGCGCGAAGCGCCCACTCGCGGAAACTACGATTCGCACGGTCCTCTCGAACCTCCGCAAGAAGGGGTATCTCGAACTGGTGCCCACCACTGCGGCCGCCTACGTCTATCGCGGCGCCGTGAGCCGGGAATCCATCGCCCGCCGCAATTTGCGCAAGCTTGTGGGTCGCCTTTTTGACGGGTCGCCTAAAGAGGCCATCGCCTACCTTATCGAAGACGAGGATCTGGATGACGCCGAGATCAAGGCAATCCAAGACCTGATCGCCGCGAAGTGGGGAGGGGGGAGCCATGGAAATTGATGGTTCTCTTTCGTGGGTCGGCGCGGCAATCGCCGAGGCCCCCATGCTTGAACGACTAATCATGGCGAGCTTGGAACTCGCGTTGCTCGCTCCGGTGGTTTTTCTCTTCGACCGTCTGCTGCTGCGGCGGCGCCCACGTGTCGTGGCGCTGCTGTGGACGGCCGTCATCGGCAATGCCGTACTCTCCTCGGCATTCGATGCCCCTCTCTCCTTCGCCTTGCTCAGGCTGCCGATTCCTCAGCAGGCCGTTCCGGCTGACAGCGGCGGCCCGGAACTCGATTCGCGTCTCTTGGGGGAGGTCGAGGGAAGCGGCGCTCTGGACGATGCACTTCATGAGGCCGGGCCATCGTATCGCGCCCCGTCTTTGGGGCAAGTCGCATACTGGCGGGCCATCTTCTCGGGGCCGGCACAGGCCGTGAGGGCACGTCCAGGCGCCACTTTGCTGAACGCATGGTTGTTAGGCGTGGGAACGCTCGCACTTGTTGCCCTTCGCGATCGGCTGCGGCTTTGGCGTCTCTTGCACAAGGCGTCCGTTGCAGGGGCCGCCGTTCAGCGGGAACTCCACACGCTCGCAGGGGAACTGGGCATCCGGCGCGTGCCGCGGCTCGCCATTTGCCCTTCCCTTGATTCGCCGGCAATCGCCGGGGCAGTCCGGCCGGTCATTCTCGTGCCGGAATGGCTGCTCACGTCGGCCAATTCGCCTCGACTGCGCTGGGCGCTTCGCCACGAACTCATGCACGCGAAGATGGCCGACCCGATGGTGAATGCCCTGTCGCAACTCATGCGGATCCTGTTCTTCTTCCACCCCGCCGCGCGGTGGGCCGCCCGTCGCTGGAAAGAGGCCATGGAACTCGCCTGCGACCACGCCTTGCTCCGCTCCGAAGCGGATGTTCGCGACTACCTCGACACGCTCCACGCCATACTCTGCGACATTCGGTCCAGACGCAAGTTGCGTCTGAGCTGCGGACTCTTCGCGGTCCGCAGCCAGTTGGGACGCCGTGTGGCCGCGCTCGTATGTATGCCGCCCCATGCGACACGCACAAGTCCGGCCGGCATTGGTGCGGTTCTCTGCTTCGCCTTGGCGGCACTGTGTATCGGCGGACACATTGCTCCCGCCGCACAGGCAAACGCGTCTCACGTGTGGCCGGTGCGCGAGGTCATGCGGTTTCCGGAGGACCGCTCCATGGGCACGCTGTACGTCCAACCCATGGGCGCCGTAGACGAACTGGCCTGGGAACTTTGGGGGGAGGCGCAAGGTGCAGTGGATTTTCCGGATGCTGCGCTTGCACGTCTGGAACTGTCTCGCCAAGCGATGAAAGACCTCACGCCTCTCGACGCGCTCGGACGATATGACCTCCAATCAGTCGTGCTTACCGGACGTCCAAATGATTGGAGCGAATTGCGTCATCTGAACCACCTGAGTCTTTGGGAACTGAAGTATCAGCCACAACTGGGCTATGGAGGTTCCTCGGACGGCTCGCGGCGCGGTCCGGTCCCGCCGCCAAACGGTACGCTTCAGTTTCCCGAGGAACGCTCACTTGGGTACGTCTACGTTGGCGCGTTGTCGCGATGGGGCTCGGCAGAGAACTGGGAACCCTGGCAAGAAGCGCAAGGCGTCGTCGCCGTGCCTCGCGAGGGCTACGTGATCCGCCTCGCACTGTCGAACGAAGCCATGAACGACCTGTCCCCGCTTGCCGCGCTGGACAAACATGATCTGCAGTCCATCACGTTTCAGCGAAGACCCCGCAGTTGGGAGGATCTCGCCTATCTCGATGGGCTGACGCTTTGGGAACTCGAATACCATGCCACCATGGGCTACGGAGGCGGCGTGCCGGCGGGGCGGTAGCTCGCGAAAGCGAGTGGGGGAGGATACCTGAGATGAACGCGCTCTCACGTTCCGCTGGATGCGTTCTCATGTCTGCCTTAGCTCTCGCGATTTCACTAGCCGCCTGGGCAGACACGATCACCGTGGATGGCAAGCGTTACGAAGACGTGCTGGTGCGCGAAAGCCCCACGCGCTATTACTTCTGGGTTCCCGGCGAGGACCGGACCATCAGCATTTCAAAGGGCCAAGCGAGCGAGGTCTCGTTCACGACAGACCTGGACGAGCGAAACAAACTGATCGAAGAATGGGTCGCGCATCAGCAGAATCAGAAATCCTGCAAGACATCCATCAAGCCGTCACAATCGACCCCACCAGGGACCGAGCCCATCGTTATCAAGCCGCCCGATACGCCGCCGGAGTTTCCCACAGCGGCTGTCGCTCCCGCTGGGGCGCTGCCAACTCCTCCGGGCGCGGCGGATATCACAGCGCAGACCATCATCGGCGCGTATGCCCGCCTCCACGATTCCATTCACGGCATTACGGCTCACTACAACGAGACGGTCTCCTCGCACAACCAACTCCACGGACAATACGCGGGCGCGTC
The DNA here is from genome assembly GCA_020849535.1 of Candidatus Hydrogenedentota bacterium. Classification (GTDB taxonomy): domain Bacteria; phylum Hydrogenedentota; class Hydrogenedentia; order Hydrogenedentales; family SLHB01; genus JAHDWY01. The sequence goes on along the minus strand of JADLGB010000305.1, from coordinate 976 downwards.
GGGCCAGGTGCAGGTTTGTCACGAGGCTGTATTCTCGTTGGATCTCAAGACAGGCCGCTATCTCCACGCCGACTACCAGTGGAGGCCGCGAGAGGGGCAAACGAGAAGTGGCGCGCAATTCATCGTCAAACACTGGGATGGCGACTCTTTCTATCAATACAGTGCCGGCAAGAACCCAAGAGGGTCGATTGACCGGCCGGGCGGACCCATCGCGCGCGAAGCCAAGGCCCACCCGCTCATGTCGATGTGCCGCAATTTCGCGGGCGGCGCTCTGATGGGCTACCCCATTCAAGCGGAACTGCGCTTCGACCGGTTTCTGGGGAACGCCCCGCTTGTGCTGCGTCCGCAGACCTACGCGGTGGGAAATCTCCAATGCCGGGTTATCGAAGCCGACACCCGCTTCGGCCACGTTACGGCCTGGTTCGCGCCGGACTGCGAGTACAGTCTCGTCCAATACGCCATTCTTCAAGGCGCGGGCGATACGTACCGCAACGCCTCTGTCAAAGTCGCCATCGGAGACGTGCAGCAGGTGAATGGACTCTGGCTCCCCAAGTCGGGCCGCATTACGGAAGACTGGCGCATGCTCGACGGCGGCTTCATCCTTCGCGACACCACGGTGCGCCTGGACTCACTGGTCATCAATCCCGACTTTGAGGTGGACCACACATTCGACCTCGTCCAGTACGTTCCCAATGGATCCGTCTGGACGTATCTTGATAATCAGAAAGTCCCGCTCCAGTTCGTGAATGGCCAATTCGTCCAGGCGCGGTAGCCGCTTACACCACGGAACCCAAGATCGTCAGACGCGGCCTTCCGCGTTCCGTCTCCCCGCCGCCGTGCGCTCCGCAACCAGTCCCGCGCATGCTTCCGTGTCCTTCGGATGCACAATGTCGTATCCAATCGCTTCCCACCGCGGATCCTCGGGGTCCAGTCCGAGGGACTCGATGTATCCGCGCTCGGCGATGAAACACTTGCC
>JADLGB010000304.1 GCA_020849535.1 Candidatus Hydrogenedentota bacterium | reverse complement strand
TGACGGCCCGAGAATGAATTGTGTTATGCTACGTCCCGTCTAGTATCTCTGGGGAAGGTAGCGGCAAGGTGCGGCCGGTCTTCTAATCGCGGGCAGGGAAACGCAGACTCATGAAGAAATTCAAACACATACAATATGCATCGCAACGGTACGTAATGACCCCGGAGGAATCGGCCCTCTGGGATCGAGCCGATGACACTGAGCGCCGCACCTTTCTCGGCGCACTCGGCGAACGGCTGGCGGATTCGATCGCGAACGCCGAAGGATGCAACCTCGTCTTCTACCATGCCAACGGCACGCTCGTCGCCAAGAGCGTGCACCACGAACCCCTCTTCCAGCACAACAGCGGGCGTTAGCGCCAGGCGTGCATGTCGCGACAGATCCTGATGCGCGGCCCCAAAGTCCTCACGTTCGAGATTTGGAAATCTCGTCGCATCTCAGGTGTTGCCCGAAGGCCGTCATTCCCACGCCGCTGGAGTGTGAATCCGTTTTCGTCGGTGGAAATCCCGGTGCACTCGAAGTCAATTGCGCATTGGCGACACGCAGTTCAGCCTTGTAGGACTGGGTTCAACCATTCCGGAGAGAGACATGCAAAACCCGTATCAGGCCGAATCGCGTGTGCAGACTCTCGGGGCGGCATCTGCGTTTACCCTTCCAATGCCTTGCGGTAACAGGCAAGGGTCTCCGTCGCGGCGCGCGTCCAACTGAATTGTCTGGCGCGTTCGAGACCCTTCTTTGTCAGGTCGTCGCGCAGTTCCTGTTCTCCGGCAAGACGGCGGAGGCCGTGCACGAGCGCATCCACGTCGGTGGGGTCCACCAGCAGTGCGGCATCCCCGGCGACTTCGGGCAGACTCGATACGTTTGAGGTCAGCACGGGCACGCCGCAGGCCATGGCCTCGAGGACGGGCAGCCCGAACCCTTCGTACAGGCTCGGGTACGCCAGGGCGGTGGCGCCGCTCATGACGGCGGGCAGGTGCTCGTCGTCGATGAATCCGGGAAAGACGATCCGATCCTGATGCTTGGAGCGCGCGACTTCCTGGTAGATAGGTCCCACCTTCCATCCGTCGCGGCCCGCAATGACGAGGTCCTCTTCGACGCTATCCGCAATTTGCGACCATGCGCGCACGAGACGCGCGACGTTCTTGCGCGGCTCGATGGTGCCCACAAACAGGAAGTACCGTTTGGGAAGCTGGTACTTGGCGCGGGCGGCAGCGATCAGTTCCTCGTTGCAGGGCCTGTAGCGCTCGTCCACGCCGTTGTGGATCACGTCGATTCGCTCCGGGGGGATGCGCAGCAAGTTGGCCACCTCGTTGGCCGTCGCCTGGGACACCGCGATGATGCGTGTCGCGCGCGGCGCCGAAAATGCCACGGCCATGCGGTAGTAGTGCGCGCGCTCGTAGCGGTACCAGGAGGGATTGTGGAGAAACGTCAGGTCGTGGACCGTGACCACCATGGGACGCGGCGAAAAGAAGCTGCCAACGCTGGCCGGGTAGTGCACGATGTCGATGCCGAGGCGGCGTACGTCTCTGCGAAATCCCCACTGCTCGTAAAGGATGCGCGCACGCGGGGTAGACGCCGGGCGGCGGAGGAACGTGTCCGCGGCGCCAACGCGCAGAGGCGGAAGGGGGAGCGATTCTGGCCACGCGACGGCCACGTCAGCGTGCTCCGCCAGAACGGCCAGCCGCGAGGCGAGCCGCGCCGCGTACACCCCCGTGCCGCTCAGATTGCCAGCCTGCAATGCCGTGAAGAGGGCCTTCATGATCGTGCAACCTCCCGGTAGGCTTCCAGCGTCTGCTGGGCACAGCGGGACCACGAGAAACGGCGCGCCTGTGTCTGGCCGTCGTTTATCATACGCGAGCGCAGATCCCCATCCGATACGACGCGCAGCATGGCGGCCGCCAGGCCTTCCTCGTCCGCGGGAGCGCAATACAGCGCCGCTTCGCCGCAGACTTCCGGGAGCGACGACGTGTTCGACGCGATCACCGGGCATCCACAGGCCATAGCTTCGAGGGCCGGCAATCCAAAACCCTCGCAGAATGATGGAAACACCAGCGCCTCGGCCGCGGAATAGAACAGCCCAAGGTCCTCATCCGGCGCCGGGCCGGGCCGTAGGATGCGGTCCGCCGTCGCGGGATTCGCGATCTCACGCAGGATTTCGTCCGCATTCCACCCGGCGTTGCCAAGTAGCACCAAGCGGTGCGGCACGTCGCGCGCCATCCGCCGGAAACTGCGAACCGCCCCCGCCACATTCTTCCGCGGTTCCAAGGTCCCAACGAAAAGGAAGAAGGGCCCCTCAATCCCATACCGCCGCGAGAGCGCCGAGACCGCCTCGTCCCTGGACACGGCCCTGACCCCTTCGCCCGCGGCTCCGTAGATGACCCGCACCTTTTCGGGCGACGTCTCCAGCAGATTGACCAAGTCCCGCTTTGTGCTCTCGGAAGCCGCAATCACGAGGTCGGCCTCCTTAACGAAGCGCCGTACGCCTCGCGAGAATGGGCCGACCACCTTGGGACTGCACAACTCCGGAGCGCTCACAAAAGCGAGATCGTAAATCGTCAAGACCGTCTTGGCGCGTTTGACCGGGGGCAGAAAGTAGTTTGTGGCATGGTAGACATCGAGTCCCCCCAAGAGTCCGTCCACGGAAGGCGTGTGTAAACCGTTCCAAATGAGATACATAAGGCGCGTCGGGACGGGCAGCCACGTGCACGAAAGCCCCGGGGGCAGTTCATCCAGCGCGGGGGAGTGTAAACTCGCCGAAAAACCGCGAACCGACACATAGCTAGTTGCTCGGAGCAGAACGTGGCGAAGGAGCGAGAGGCAGTAGTTACCGACGCCGGTCCGGCGCTTTGTGATTGGGCCTATATCGAAGCCGATGCGCATGTCTAAGGCCGGCTCCTGTGCGTTCGTCCTAACTGTTGACATACTAGCAGTTTAAGCGAGTGGCTGTCAAGGAAAGGCCGGAAAGCGGCGGCTTGCGGAAGCTCGTCTAAAATATTGTCATTTAATCAGTTACACAGACTTCTTGGGAATCGGAAAGGGAGGGTTTCGCCTTGACAGGGGGGCGTGACTATGGTACACTCCGCCCTTGTTAGCACTCGATAGTATTGAGTGCCAAAACGGGGCTTTGCCATGCGACCCGACAAGGAACTCTCCGAGCGCGAGAAGCTTATCCTGCAGGCCGTGGTGCACAGCTACATCACCACGGCCGAGCCGGTGGGTTCCCGTGCCATCGTGAAACGGTTCGAACTGGGTTTGAGCCCCGCCACGGTGCGCAACGTGATGGCGGACCTCGAAGAATCGGGGTACCTGCAGCAGTTGCACACGAGTTCCGGGCGCGTGCCCACGGATCAGGGGTACCGTTATTACGTGGACTACCTGATGCGGGTGCAAGACCTCACGCTTCAGGAACGCGCGAAAATCGAGAAGGAACTGACGGCGCATCTCGACGACGCCGATGAGGTGATGCGGCAGACCAGCCATTTGCTGGCGTTGATTTCGCATCAGACCGGCATTGTGGAAGTGCCGGACGAGGCGAGCGCCCAGGTGAACCGGATCGAATTGGTGCCGGTCTCGCCCACGCGCATCGCGATCCTGATCGCCGACAGCCACGGCAGGGTGCGAACCCAGATGGTGTCGGCGGAGCGGAGCCTGGAGTCTACGTTCGTTCAAAAGCTGAGCGGGTTTCTGAACGACAACCTGCGCGGGGTGCCCGTCGAAAGGCTGTCGTCCGCTCTGAACGCGCGGCTGCGCATCTACGTGGACGAGCAACACGTGCTGGCGGAAGAGGCCCTGCGGATCGTCCAGTTGCTTCCCGCGCACCGGCCGGGCCAGCTCTTTCTGGAAGGCGCGACGCAGTTGTTCGAACAGCCCGAGTTTCGCGATATGGACCGGGCCCGCGAGGTGTTCAACCTGCTCGAAGAGCGCGACCGCCTTGCGGAGCTGCTGCGGGCCGGGGTCGTCAAGCGTGAGCACGGCGGAACTACCGTCATCATCGGGAGAGAGGCCCCGGGGCAGGGCGTGGACGGCATCAGCGTCGTCGCGTCGCCCTATTCGGTGGGGTCGAAGACGGTGGGTATGATTGGCGTGTTGGGCCCGCGCCGCATGCCGTATTCACGCGTGACGGCGGTCGTGGATTTTACGGCGGGCATACTGAGCAGATTGATGACGCGTTTGGCCGGAACCTCCGGCTGACGCGGTGCGGCATAGCGAAACGGTGTTTGACAGGACATGAAGAAAGCACAGCCCGAAAAGACGGAACTGGAGAAGCGGTTGGAAGCGGAGGCCGAGGTGCTGGCGCAAGAGGCAGCCCCCACGACTGAGGGCGGGGAACAGGCTCCGCAGGAATCCGCGGCACCCGCCATCGACGTGGAGGCCCTGCAGAAGGAGCGCGACGCGCTGGCGGATCAACTGCTGCGCGCGCGCGCGGAATTCGACAACTATCGCAAGCGCATGGCGCGCGAGGCGGAACGCATCCGCCAGACAGCCGCCGAATCGCTCCTGCGCGATATTCTGCCCGTGGTGGATCACCTCGAATTGGCGTTGCGCCACGCGGCGGACCACCAGGGGGCCCTGGGCGAAGGCGTGTCCATGGTCTTGCGGCAATTCCACGATGTGCTTGCCAAGCACGGACTCGAACCGATCGCCGCGCGCGGCGAGCAGTTCGACCCGGAGGTTCATGAGGCGGTCATGCAACGCGAATCGGAAGAAGTGCCCGAGGGCGCGGTGCTGGAAGAGTTTCAAAAAGGTTACCGGCTGGGACAGTTTGTGCTGCGCCCGGCCCGCGTGGTGGTGGCGGCGGGTTCACCCGAAGCGGCCACCCCGGCGCCCGAAGCAGACGCCGGTGATGAGTCAAGAACCACGGATGCGGACCCACAGTAACCGGGTTGCACCGTGATGCAGGTCCCGCGGCGCGGGGCGTTATTGGAGGCTTGAACGCAATGGGCAAAGTGATAGGCATTGACCTGGGAACGACCAATTCGTGCGTCGCCGTCATGGAAGGCGGCGAACCGACGGTCATTGCGAACGCGGAAGGCAACCGGACAACCCCGTCCGTCGTGGCTTTCACGAAAGACGGTGAGCGGCTCGTCGGCGCGGTGGCCAAGCGCCAGGCCATCACCAACCCGCAGAATACGGTATTCTCGATCAAGCGCTTCATGGGGCGCCGCCACTCGGAAGTCAGCACGGAAGAAAAGCTGGTGCCGTACATCGTCGGCGAGACCGGCTCCGGGGACTGCCAGGTCACCGTTCAGGGGAAGAACTACCGCCCGCCCGAGATCTCGGCGATGATCCTTCGCAAGATGAAAGAGACTGCGGAGAGCTATCTCGGCGAGACCGTCACGCAGGCAGTGATTACCGTGCCCGCGTATTTCAACGACTCCCAGCGCCAGGCCACCAAGGACGCGGGCAAGATCGCGGGGCTCGAAGTGCTGCGCATCATCAACGAACCCACGGCCGCGGCGTTAGCTTACGGTCTCGACCGCAAGAAGAATGAGAAGGTCGCCGTGTACGATCTCGGCGGCGGAACGTTCGATATCTCGATCCTCGCCATCGGCGATGACAGCTTTGAGGTGATGAGCACCAACGGCGACACGCACCTCGGCGGCGACGACTTCGATCAGCGCGTTATCGATTGGATGGCCGACGAGTTCTTGAAGGACCAGGGCATCGACCTGCGCAAGGATCCGATGGCGTTGCAGCGCTTGAAGGAAGCCGCGGAGAAGGCCAAGTGCGAGTTGTCGACCACGAAGCAGACCGACGTCAACCTGCCGTTCATCACGGCGGACGCGTCCGGTCCGAAACACCTCAACTACACGTTGACGCGGGCCAAGCTCGAGCAGTTGTGCGACGATCTCCTGCAGCGCAGCAAGGGCCCCTGCTTCCGCGCTTTGGAAGACGCGGGCGTGAAGGCGAGCGACATTGACGAAGTGATCCTCGTGGGCGGTATGACCCGCATGCCCGCCGTGGGCGAGATCGTCAAGGCCGTGTTCAACAAAGAGCCGCACCGCGGCGTGAACCCCGACGAAGTGGTCGCCATCGGCGCGGCCATCCAGGCGGGTGTGCTCGCGGGCGATGTGAAGGATGTGCTCCTGCTCGACGTAACGCCGCTGTCCTTGGGTATCGAGACGCTGGGCGGCATCTGCACGCGTCTGATCGAACGCAACACGACGATCCCGGTGACCAAGCGCCAGATCTTCTCGACGGCGTCGGATAACCAGAACGCCGTCACGATCCACGTGCTCCAGGGCGAGCGCGAACTCGCCGCGCACAACCGGACGTTGGGCCGCTTCGACTTGATGGGAATTCCCGCGGCGCCACGCGGCATTCCGCAAATCGAGGTCACCTTCGATATCGATGCGAACGGCATCGTGCACGTCTCTGCGAAAGACCTCGCCACCGGCAAGGAGCAAAAGATCCGCATCGAATCGTCAAGCGGTCTTTCAGAGTCCGACATCGAGCGCATGGTCAAGGAGGGCGAGTCACACGCCGCGGAAGACAAGGAGAAGAAGAAGGAGATCGAGATCCGCAACAACGCGGACTCCCTGATCTACAGCACCGAGAAGACCCTGCGCGAACACGGCGACAAGGTCAGCGGCGCGGAAAAAGAAGCTATCGAGGCGGCCATGAAGGATCTGCGGTCGGCGCTCGAGGGCAGCGATATCCCCGCAATCGAGCGGGCGACCGAGACGCTGATGCAGGCGTCGCATAAGCTGGCGGAAGCCATGTACCAGGCCGCCGCCGCGGCTCAAGGCGCGGCCGCCGGCCCGGCGCCCGAAGAAGCCGCGGAAGCTGCTGACGGCGAGAAGAGCGAATCGGTCGACGCCGACTTCACGGTCGTCAACGACGAGGAGAAGAAGTAGCCCGTTGGCGCGGGAAATCCGCGTCGCGCGAGTGTTAGACTATGGCTATGCCGAAACAACAAGACTATTACGAACTCCTGGGGGTCTCGAAGACGGCTTCCGCCGACGAGATCCGCAAGGCCTATCTTAAGCTGGCCCACAAGTATCACCCCGATAAGACGGGGGGCGACAAGGCCGCGGAAGATAAGCTGAAGGAGATCAACCAGGCCTACGACACGCTCAAGAACCCGGAGAAGCGCGCCCGCTACGATCAATACGGCCATATGGGCGAGCAGTTCGCGGGTGCGGGCCAGGGCGGTTTTGGCGGATTCGGTTTCGGCGGCGGTGGCGGCGGCGGGTTCGAGGCCCCCTTCGACGATTTCTTCGATGTGTTGTTCGGGCGCTCCGGAGGCACGCGGAGGCGTCCCTCGTCGCGTCCTGGCAACGACCTCGAATACCGGCTCACGATCACCTTACGGGAAGCGGCCACCGGCGCGAAGAAGAAGATCCGTTTCGCGCGCCGCGAGGTGTGCGGCGACTGCAACGGTTCGGGCGCCACGTCCGGCACCCAGCCGCAGGCCTGCGTCGAGTGCGCGGGGACGGGCCAGGTGCGCCGGGCGCAAGGGTTCTTCAGCATCACCCAGACCTGCACGCGCTGCCGCGGCACGGGCCGGATCATCTCCAACCCGTGTTCGAGGTGTTCGGGTTCGGGCCGTTTTCGTTCCGAGCGCGAGCTTTCGGTGGACTTGCCCGCGGGCATCGACACGGGCTCGCGTCTGCGCCTTTCCGGCGAGGGCGAACCGGGCGATAACGGCGGGCCGCGCGGCGACCTCTACATCTTCGTGGAGGTCGAGGCCGACGAGATCTTCGAGCGCGAAGGCAATGACGTCGTCTGTGACATGCCCATCAGCTTCACGCAGGCCATCCTCGGCGACAAGATCCGCGTGCCGACCCTGAACGGCGAAGCGGAACTCAAGATCCCAGCCGGCACGCAGTCCGGCACCGCGTTCCGGCTGCGCGGAATGGGGATCAAAGACCTGCGCGGCTACCACAAAGGCGACCAGATCGTCCGGGTCCAGGTGGAAACGCCGACCAAACTGACCCGCGAACAGCGTGAACTGATCGAGAAGTTCCAGGCGATCAGCAACGACAAGACGTATCCGCTGTACCATCGTTTCCTGGAGAAGGTGAAGAAGTCTCTAGGCGGCTGATGGGGACTGACCCCATCTTTCGCGTAGGCCTTGCGCGCCGAGATTCCTATCTCGGCAGCGAAACAGGGTAGCGAGGGACTGACCCCGTCTTTCGCGTAGGCTCTGCGGAGCGAAACATGGGGTCTGTCCCTGACACACCCGGAGCCTGCCTGTGCTGATGGCGAAATCGCAGTCGGACGCCCACGATTTGAACGCCGATCTGCGCTATCAGGAAGATATCCTTCAAGGGGTGTCGCGCACCTTCGCGCTCACCATTCCTCAACTCCCCGAACGCCTCCGCATGGTCGTGGGCAACGCCTACCTGCTCTGCCGCATCGCAGACACCATCGAAGACTCCTCTGTGTTGACCATCGAGGAGAAGAAACGTTTCGGCGAAGAATTCGTCGCGGTGGTTCGCGGTGACACGTCGCCGGATGCATTCGGGCGCGACCTCGCCGCCGCGCTGACCGGCGGCTGCCTCGATGCGGAGCGCGACCTCGTGCGCAACACGCCCTGTGTCATCCGCCTGACCCACAGTTTCAAACCGGAAGAGCGCGATGCCCTGACCCGCTGCGTCCGCATCATGTGTGGCGGCATGGAGGACTTTCAGGAGGGGAACTTCACACACGGCCTGCGCGACGTGCCCCACCTCGACGCCTACTGCTACCACGTGGCCGGCGTGGTCGGCGAAATGCTGTGCGCGTTGTTCTGCGCCCACTCCGCGGACGTGGCCCGAAACCGCGAAGGGCTCGAACGGCTCGCCGTATCCTTCGGCCAGGGTTTGCAGATGACCAACATCCTGAAAGACATCTGGGACGACAAGGCGCGCAACGTGGTGTGGCTGCCCCAGAGTGTTTTCGAGCGGCACGGCTTCGATCTGCGCACGATCAGGCCGGGACAAAGCGATCCCGCCTTCCGTGCGGGGCTGCGCGAGCTGGTGGGCATCGCGCACGCGCACCTCGAAAACGCCCTCGCATACACACTTCTGATCCCCACTTCCGAAATGGGCATTCGCCGGTTCTGTCTCTGGGCGCTGTTCATGGCGGTGCTGACGCTGCGCAAGATTCACGCGAACCCCGATTTCTCTTCGGGCCGGGAGGTCAAGATATCCCGCCGCTCTGTGAAGGCGACGATCCTCGCCACCCACATCGCGGGTGGCAGCGATTGGATGCTGCGGCAGCTTTTCCGCGTTGCCGGGAGCGGGCTGCCCAAGATCGATTTGAAGGCTACCCCCACTTCCTGAGTAGGATGTGGCCCGCGTTCTCGCTGCAAGGAACGCAATCTTGTTGATCTGTGTGGCGATAGAGTTTCCAGTTGGATCAAGACTGAAGACACAGGCGAGGGCGCCTGTGCCACACGTTTTTCTCCAAGTCGCAGGTCACAGGAACTGATAGGAACTTGGGGTAAACCAAGGACCGAAAGAGAGGATTAACACCGGCATGCATGGCAAGCGCGTGTGGCACAGCCACGCCGCGGCGTGGCTGTGTCTTGATTCGGAAACCCGCAAAGGACCTTTCATGACGACTGAAACGACAAGCCCCATCGTCGAACAATACCGCGAGAACGGCTATTGCGCGGTGCCGCCAGTGGCCGATGCCGACACGATCGCCACGGTCATCGATCATATGGACGCCGTCGTGGACGGTCAATATGAAACCGGGCGGCCACCCCACTTCGTGCACTTCTCTCCGGAAGACGCTCCCGAGAAGATTCGCAAAGTCGATCAGCCGCATCTGTGCGATGACACGATCCTCGGCTTCATCATCCGTCCGGAGATTGGGCGCTGGGCCGCCGCACTGACGGGCGCGAAGATGGTGCAGATGTTCGCGGTGCAACTCCTGATCAAGCCGCCCGGCGGCAAGGCCTACGGGCACGTAGGCTGGCATCAGGACAAGATGTACTGGCCGTATTGGGAAGGCACCGAGGGGCTGTTGACCGCGTGGATCGCGCTCAGCGACGTGACCCTGAACTCGGGTCCCATTTCCTTCGTACGCGGCTCGCACCGCTGGGGCATGTGCGAGGGTGGCGACTTCTTCGAGACCGACCACGCAACTCAGCGGCGAAGACTCAAAGTGCCCGAGGGCCAGCGATGGGAAGAGGAGGCCCTGCCCTTGGCTCCCGGCGCGGTGAGTTTCCACCATTGTCTGACATTCCACGCGAGCGGGCCCAACCTCGAGCCGTACCCGCGCCGCAGTTTCGCGCTGCACTTGCGCACCGAACGGGCCAAGGTCGCGCGCCACGAGTACTACACACAGCACCTCGACGACCCCGTGCACGCCCCCATCATCTACCAGGAGTGACTCGCACGACGGTTTCGCAGTTGAACCCAGAGAAACGCCGGCCGAATGGGACTGACCCCGTCTTTCGCGTAGGCTTTGCGCGCCGAGATTCCTATCTCGGCAGCGAAACACGGGGTCTGTCCCTGACCCGCTCTCTACCGCGCAGTCAACAGAAATGCTGCGAGGGGTCTCGCGACGTCGAGGCCGGTCTTCTCCTCGAACACGGCGAACATGGGGGAGGGATTGCATTCGAGGACAACAAAGCCGCGGCGCGTCCGGATGAGGTCCACGCCGGAGAATCGCATGCCGCACACCTTGGCCGCCTTGACCGCCGCTCGTCGCTCCTCGGCCGATAGCGTTGTTGCGACAACAGTGTCTTCGCGCCGGCGATAGTCGAGTTCGGTGGAGTGGATCTCGCCCGCCGCAACGGCTTTTCCGCCCACGACGTAGACGCGCACGGACACGCCATCCACCAGTTCCTGGAACAGTACCGGCGCCACCGCGAGTGCGGCGAGCCGTTCGCGGGTCAGGTCTTTTCGCTGGACCTCGTGCACGGTCGCGCCTCCGGCCAGGGGTTTGTATACGGCACGTCCAACTTTGCGTACGAAGTCCTTTACCGCCTTCGGGTCGTTGCTGGCCAGAAAGCGCGGCACGGGCAGCCCTGCGACACGCAGCAGTTGGAGCTGGTACGGTTTGCGGCTGTGCTGGGAGTTTGCCTCGGGACCGTTGACCAGGGGGATGCCGCGTTCGCGCAGACACAGGAGAAGCGAGGTCAGGAGCGACCCGCACTCATCCAACTGAGCGAGCAGACCGTGCGGGCGCGTCTTGAGATCGCGCGCGAATTCCGGTGCGCGGATGCTCACCCCGAGCGACCGCACATAGGCGGATACGATGTCTGCGGGGAGGCCGCGACCGTCGAGCGTTATCTCTTCGCCATCGAAGGCAATGCGCGTGCGGCCGGGAAACGCCCGCGTGTCGCACAGACAAACGCCGCCTCCCGCCTTCCTGACAGCAGACGACACGCGGACGACCTGGGGATCGTCGGCCGCACCAAAGATCAGGACGCGCGCCCGTTTGGACTCAGGCGCCGGGCTCAGGCCTCTTCACCTACAGCCATGGTGGTGACATCGCCCTTCCACCAGGTTTCCTCGCCGACCGCGAGTGTGGTGACTTTGCCACCCTTGGCAGCGGCCGCGGGCCGCTCCAATTCCGAGATGAACAGCTTTGGCTTCTTGGTCAGATTCGTCAAACGTTTCACGGCTGATACTCCACGTATCCCAACCCGCATGTGCACCCTGTGACACACAACACTCCACGAGACCCTACCGCTAGCTGACGCGGGCGTTACAGCATGCGCCAACAGAAAGTTGATCCGTGGAGGTGGCATGGGCATCTTGCCCATGGTTCTAGGCCAAGAGAGTTGGTTGAAATGGGGGAAATGCTGATGATCCCGAAACAGACTCGAATCATGGTGGCGGCCTTCATCGCTGTCGCCGCGTGGGGGTCGCCGGTTCGTGCTGAATCCGGCGGCGAGCCGAGCACGATCAACTTGGCCCCAGCGGCGCACCTCGCGCTGGACTTGAATCGCGGCATCTGCATCGACCGGCAGTTCCGCGCGATACCGCCGGAACCGGGCATGCGATTCACACGCGAAGACATCCAGTTGATCAAAGCGATGGGCTTCGAGTTCGTCAAGGTCCTCGTGAATCCCGAACCACTCATGTTGGACGGACACCTGGATGAAGCAAAGACAGGGTACGTGCGGGAGATGGTCGATCTCGCGGCGGCGGAGCAACTGCCCGTTGTCGTGTGCATCCACCCGGAATGGGAATTCAAGAAGAGCATCCTCGATGACCCGGCGAAGTTCGCTGAGTTTCTCACCTTCCTTGAGGACACCGCGCACTTCCTCGCCGGACACTGGGGACCCAAGCAACTTGCCCTGCAACTGATGACGGAGCCGGTCGTCGAGAAAGCGAACTGGAACGACCTCCAGCCGCGCATGTGGGAAACCGCGCGCCGCGCCATGCCCGAGCACACGCTGATCCTCGCGGGCGATCAGGTCGGCAAGATCGACGGCCTCATCACCACCAAACCCGTGAACGACGCGAACGTGATGTACAGTTTCACGTTCTACGATCCCTTCGTGCTGACGCTCCAAGGCGGCGAGTGGCTTACACCAAAGTTGTGGTCATTTCTGGGCACCATCCCGTATCCGTCGAGTCCTGAAATCATCGCTGAGCGGAAGGCAGCCATCCTCGAAAGGATTCCGGCGGAACCCGCGGACTGGCGGGCCGCTGCGGATGGCATGCTGACCGAATATGGTAACGCCCGCTGGAACAAAGATAAACTCGCCGCGTACGTGGGAAAACTCGCGGCGTGGAACGCGTCGCGCGGTGGAGGTCTCAAGATCTGGTGCGCGGAGTTCGGCTGCTACCAGCGCACGATCGACCCGGAAGACCGCCGCCGTTTCATCCGCGACCTCCGCGAGACCTTTGAAGCAAACCACATCGGCTGGGCCTACTGGTCCTACAACGAGACCTTCACCATCATGACCCCGGACAGCCCGCCCTTCGGCCCCGCGAAGAACGCGACCCCGGATATGAAGATGTTGGACGCACTCTTCGGAACGAGGCTGAGTAATTCAAAGTAAACCGTTCTTCACCGCTCAAAGTAGACGCGGTTTGTAACCGCGTCTCTTGGGCTTCCTATATTGGATTGAAGAAACGCGGCTACAAGCCGCGTCTACTTTGGTTGTCACCAGAGTCTCTATCCATTCCCCCCGCGGAGATTGCAGCGCAAAGTATCCCCCGGGACTCCACCAAGAGCACAGCCTTGTGCTGCAACTTAAACGCTCAAGGCAAAGACGCCCGGCGTGGAAGCCGGGCGCTACGAACACTTATAAGATGTTTCGCCCCCCTACAACGCCCACCCCTCGTCTTCGGGTTCGACGACTTTTTCCTGCTTGCGGATGTAGTGGAGCGGGTCTTCGGTCGCGGGGATGTTGGTGATCGGCGTGGCTTCGCCGGTGCCGAATAGGCCGGCGTAGTCGCCGTGGAACCCGTCGCAGATGCGGCGGGCGGCGCAGCGGTCGCAGGCCTCGTGGTAGCAGTAGCGCGCGTCGTACTTCGCGCGGATCATGGCCTCTTCGCGGTACATCTCGTCGATGCCGCGCACGGCCTGCTCGATGCGGGCGACGACGTGTTGCGCGCCGAAGATGAAGCGGGTCAAGACCGGCTTCTCGACGGCGAAATCGCGGACCTTGTGCGACATGCCCATGATTTGCCGGTCGCGCACGCCCATGCGGAACGCGGGCACGA
>JADLGB010000303.1 GCA_020849535.1 Candidatus Hydrogenedentota bacterium | reverse complement strand
TGATGCCCGAGGCATTCGCCGCCGTCACCGTGCCGTCCTTCTTGAAGGCCGGCCGCAGCTTCGCCAGCGTATCCAGGCTCGTGTCCGGCCGCGGATGCTCGTCCTTGTCCACGACCACATCGCCCTTGCGCCCCTTCACCGTCACCGGCACGATCTCGTCCTGGAAGCGGTTCGCCTCCAGCGCCTTCCCGCAATTCTGCTGGCTCAGCAGCGCGAATGCGTCCTGCTCCTCCCGCGAGATGCCGTAGTCCTCCGCGATGTTCTCCGCGGTGATGCCCATGTGGTACTGGTTGAATACATCCGTCAGCCCGTCATGCGTCATGTGGTCCAGCGCCTTCGTATCGCCCAGCCGCGCGCCCTGGCGCATCGCCGGCAAGAGGTACGGCGCCTGTGTCATGTTCTCGATGCCGCCCGCGAGGATGAGGTTGTTCCGCTCGAGCAGGATGTTCTTCCACGCCAGGTCGATGGCCTTCATGCCCGATCCGCACACCTTGTTCACCGTAAACGACGGCACCGCCTCCGGCACCCCGGTGTGAATCGACACCTGCCGCGCCGGGTTCATCCCCTGCCCGGCTTGTAACACATTGCCCAGGATGACCTCCTCCACCTGATCCGCCGAAGCACCCGAACGCGCCAGGGTCTCCTTCGCCGCCACCGTCCCGAGTTCCACCGCCGACACATTCGCAAAAGCCCCCGAGAACGCCCCAATCGGCGTCCGCACCGCGCCGAGAATCAATACATTGCGCATGACAAGTCTCTCCCTGTGGTTTCGTCTGGTGATGCGGGGATGATAGCAGACGGGGGAGGGGCAGGGCGATTGTGGGGCAGCTATGCATGAGCGAGCGAAGAAGTTGCCCGCGCAGGTGTATATACTACAGAACGCATAGACGGGAGGCTTCGGCATAACGCATCATTGCGATGAGCAAGTCTTCGAGCGAAGCTTGTCCGCCTCAGGAGGGAAGCAATCTGGGTCTTGTCTGTAGCTTCGGTTCTGGCCGCGAGTCCGCTTCGAAGTGACACGACCTAAACGGAGCGGCATCCGCATTGGATCACGAAGACACAAAGGCACAAAGACACGAAGAAATGCAGGGGAAAAAATGAATCTTCTCTTCTTCCTTTGTGTCTTCGTGCCTTCGTGTCTTCGTGATCTAAAGCGGGAGATGCGATGACGAAATCGAACACTGATGAGAACGCATTATGACCCGAACCGATCGAAATCTCCGGCTCTTCTTCATCCTCCTTGTCGTCATCGTTTGCCTCTACGGGGGCTTCCTGTGGTTCGCACGCTCGACGCAGGAGGAGACGGCGCGGTTGCATGCGGCGGTGGGGGAGCGGCTGTAGGCACGGGGGCTGGGGGAGTTGGTTCTCAAGGAGGACCAACCCTCGACAACAAGAGTAGACTCCGCCCCATCACCTTCATCTGTCGACGTTTCCGCTACGGAACTAAACGAGTTGATGGCTGAACTCGGCGATCTCTTTACGACGGAGGACTGGCCAAAGGAATGGCACGCTCTGCCATGTCAGTGCCCAGAATTCCCAGAAGCGGCTCGTGGTCCAGGGGACCCCGCATTCTTTCGGGCACGTGCGAATTTAGCGAAGCGTGCGCTTCGGACCTTGGATTCTTCCGTTATTAAACAGGCAGTTGCCGCTGGCAAACCGCGCGATCCGTTCGGCATGCACTTTGGTTGGCATCTTGAATCGACCGCATTGACCAATCTACTTGTTTCATGCGCCTATCTCTCAATTCAGGACGTGGAGCTTGAAAGCGCCGAGGAGTATCTCGACGGTCTCTTGCACTTCGCCGATGGATTAGAAGGTTCACCTTATCTGGATCTTATGTACGCTCGCGCGGAAGTATTTCGAACCTTGCTGATGCTCGCAAATGCAGGTGATCTGGCTTCTGTGCTGCCAGTAGACGAAATCGACCATATCGTGGTGCAAGCTGCGCGGGGAGCTTTGGCCAATGATGCCGTGTCGCCCATCCTGGCAATGGCTTGGTATGCCGATGAGAAGTTCGTTGATATTGTAGACAAATACGGATGGCAAGACGAGGAACTGATGCCATCCGCACCTACATTCGCGAAGGCTCTCCAGCGGGCATGGATTCGGACGTACGGCCCGTTCAATCCATTCTTATACTATGATCGAAAGGCGTATGTGTCGACATTGTTGAAGGTGGCGGAGTTGCTGGAGCGACCGTACTACGAAGTGGTCACAAATCCGGAGGAGCCGTTGCAAGAATTCGTATGGCAGTCGAAAACGCAGCTATTGACGAACTGGTTTGCCGGTACCGCCTCACGAATAGCGATTAACGACCAAGCGGCTTCCCAGGCAACCGCGCGCATCCTCGCCCTAGGCCTGTTGGTGCAACGGTACCATGCGGAGCATGGTACGTGCCCTGAGAGCCTTGAGGCACTCGAATGGCCGGCGGGAATCGACGCGGAGACGGTGGCGGAGCTGCTGCGGGACCCGTATACCGGCGAGCCGTTTCAGTACACGCAGCAGGACGGGCGGTGTGTCATCGAATCGGAAACGTTGAACGAGAACTACATGTGCGCGTGTGTGAAGCGGTTTGTGTTCCCGCCGGGGGGACTGAACTACGCGCGCTGAAGGCGCGCCACTTAATAGCCTGGGGTGACCGGAGGGAGCCCCAGGACCGGGGGCGGATGACGGCGTTAGCGCTGAAAGCGCGTGACAGAAAATGCGCGCGTGTGCCGTTGGGCCGTTTATTGCGCCCCTTCAGGGCTGTTTCCTTGTCGCTGCTTACCTGGGGCTCCCTTCGGTCACCCCAGGCTATTATGTTCCGCGCCTTCAGCGCGGGGGAGTGGGGGCCTCGGCGAGATCCGCAGGGAGTGGATGTGATTGCCTTGCTGACTGCGCTGGGGTATGGGGAGTAGCCCCGAGGCTTTGATCGTATCGCAGGTGCAACCGCGGCGCAGCATCCCCCGCCCTCGAAGCTTGCCCGCCTCTGGAGGGACTCGGGCACCCCCCACGCCTGAGGCGGACAAGCTTCGAAGGGGGAGAGGAGCCTGCTTCACGCCGCATGCGGCCGCGTGTCGCGCGTGCTCTCCAGGGCGTTTCACAAGCCCACACGCCCATGAGTACATGGGCATGCCACGTCTTACATTTTCTGCTACACTTTCCCGAGTTGCGCATGGGGTTGCAGCCTTGGGAGCCTGTCATGAAAACGCTTTGCCTTTTCCTCTCCGTCCTATCGGTCCTATCCGTCCTATCTCTTCCTGTCTACGCCGAGGCGCCGCGTGACCTCTTCGCCGACACCTGGGTCGCCACGGACGCGCTTGGCCGCACGATGCCGGGCCTAACTGAGGCAGGGCGTTTGAAAGACGATGGCCAACGGCGGGTGGTCGGGGTCTTCTACATCACCTGGCACAGCGATTCCGCGGGCAACGGCACGCCGCCCTACACAGGGGACGTGACGAAAATCCTCCAGCAGGATCCCTCCGCCCGCCTCGATGCGAAGCATCCGTTGTGGACCCATGGCACCTACCACTGGGGCGAGCCGGAGGCCGGCTATTTCCTGAGCAAGGATGAGTACGTCATTCGTAAGGACATGTCCATGCTCGCCGATGCGGGGGTGGATGTGTTGGTGATGGACGTGACGAATGCGGTGCGGTATTGGGATGAGTGGGATGTCGTGTTTCCCGTCATGGAGAAGATGAAGGCGGAGGGG
>JADLGB010000302.1 GCA_020849535.1 Candidatus Hydrogenedentota bacterium | reverse complement strand
TGCACCTGCGCCCTTGCCAGGGCTTAAGATCAAAGAGGTGCGTGGGAGACGATACAGGCCGTCACGACAATCGCTTGAACGAAGCGCTGTGCTGCCGCGCTCGGAGAGCGAGGCAGTACCAGAAGGCCGTCCGCTTGCTTCTGCGCGTTCCGCCGCGAAGACCACGCCTCTGCGTTTGAGTGCTCTTGAACTACGGGCGAGACGCCCGTGCCCCTGTGTTGGTTTCCCCGCGTTGGTTTCCCCGCGTTGGTTTCCCCGCGTTGGCTTCCTACTTGTTGGTTTCCCCTTGTTGGTCTGTTTCTTGAATCGGTGCAATCGGTGGATCACTCTCCTCGTTTGGTTGCGGCTCTGCCGCGCTGGGCTTTGAGTACTTTGGCCTTTCGGCCATAAGAGCATGATGCGACGTTGTTCTCCAGATTTTGCGGCATTCGTTACAAGTGAGACGTCCCAACGCCATCGGTGGAGAATTGTGCGCCCAGTCTTCAAGCCGGGAAACGTGTCGGTGGAACAACGGAGGACCCATCGAGTGCATGCGGGACTAAACCTCTCGGGCCTAGTCCTTTTGTGTCAAGCGTCAGTTGATCGGATGTCAGTGGTAATGCCAGATGAACTGTGCCGATTTCTGGAAATCGTCCCAGAACAGGCAGTATCCGTTTTCGTTGTATCTGTCGACAAAAAATACGAACTCCGTGCGGCCGTCGCCGTCGTAGTCTCCGCGATCCAGGTACGTGATGCCAGAGGCAAGGTATTCCACTTTGTTGGGGCGCACGATGAACCAATGTTCGAAGGGGCGCTCCAAGCTTCCGAATCCTTCTTCGTAGTAGACTTCCATCTCGGTTTCGTACCACAAAGCGATCAGCGCTTCACCTTCAGATGATCGAAACGCGCGAACAACACTGATGTCGCCGCGCTCTCGCATCTCCTCCTCTGACACTTCAGTCGGAGTTTCTGTGTCAGCCCGGTGCATCTTCACGTGCTGAAAGAACCACTGGACGGCGTCCGCGGGAGGCTCGGTGCTCCATGTTGATTCCTTCCAGTCGTCAAGGATACTGAACTGCAACGTACGTGTGAGGACGAGCGGACGGCGAACGGGATCGTTCATCCATCCCGCGTACTCCCGCGTACGCGGGATGGCCGCGTCGATCTCAAGACCTCCTACGACACTCTGGACTCCGACGTCTTTGTACCAGAAATAGTACTCGGTGCCTGTGCTTCGCACATGGCCGATTCTTCGTCCATCCAGCGCAACGAACCACTCTCGGTCTCCTTGAAAAGACCGATGGGCAACAGCGAGCTGTTCCAGGCTCCTAACATTCCAGGGGAAAGCCTCCCATTCGCCATTAATGTGCCGAAATACCAGGCGGACCTGGGTTTGAAGGTTCTTTTCGGGTGCTTCCCTCCCGCCCAGGACGCGGCTGTTCATGGTTTCCTCCAGCATCCCGATTTCGAGTGAGACTCCGGGGGCGTTTGTGGATTCCGTGGCGCACGCGGTGACCAGTGTCGCCAGGAGCAGTACTTGGAGCAGCCTGTTCGGTCTCGCCATGATTGGCCTCCGCAGATAAGTTCAGCGGGCATGCTCGTCGCATTCCCGAATTGACTTGCAAAAGCGGCGAACCGTATGATACGCCGCTTATAGGGGCGAGCGTGATTCCGGGCTTTTGCAGGCGGGAGTGGGCTCTTTTTTGCTCGATTCGGACGCGTTTGGCAGTCCGCAGTGAATGGGGAAATGGGACGGGTAATCGCCATAGCGAACCAGAAGGGCGGCGTGGGCAAGACGACCACCGCCGTCAACCTGTCGGCCTCGATTGCCGCCGCGGGGCGCCGCGTGTTGCTCGTGGACCTCGATCCGCAGGGCAACGCGACGAGCGGTCTCGGCGTGAACAAGAACCAGGTCACCCACACGCTTTACGATGCCATGGTGGACCACGCGAGCCTTCACGAGACCGTTCATCCCACCTCCGTGCCCAACCTGTGGCTTGTGCCCTCCAACCGGCAACTGGTCGGGGCCGAAGTGGAGTTCGTGGGGATCGATGCGCGCGAATACCGGCTCCGGCAGTGCATGGACAGCGTGCGCGCGGAGTATGACTGCGTGCTGATCGATTGCCCGCCCTCCTTGAGCCTGCTGACCGTGAACGGTCTGGTGGCGGCCAACGGGGTTATGATCACCCTCCAGTGCGAGTACTACGCACTGGAAGGCTTGAGCGAACTGCTGCAAACGATCAAGTTGGTGCGCGACAACCTGAATCCCGGACTCAAAGTAGAAGGGGTGCTATTGACCATGCACCAACACACGAATCTGTCCCGGCAGGTTGTGGACGACGTTCGGTCGCACCTCGGCGACAAGGTGTACCGGACGGTGATCCCGCGCAACGTGACCCTGAGCGAGGCGCCCAGTTTCGGGAAACCCGCCATGGTGTACGACCCGCGGTCGCCTGGCGCCGTGGCCTATCTCGAACTGGCGAGGGAGGTGCTTGCCCGTGGCTAAATTCAAGAAGGGCGGTCTGGGACGCGGGTTGGGGGCGCTAATCTCAGGCCCGTCGCGCGACGACGGGGATGTGGCGGTTCCCGAACTGATGGAGCCCGGTGAAGGGGCGCGCGTCCTGGAGTTGGATCCCCACGCGATCAAGCCCAACCCCCGCCAACCGCGGGTCACGTTCAATGAAGACGCGCTGGAAGAACTAGCCGAATCGATCAAGCGGGATGGCGTCTTCGAGCCGGTGATCGTTCGCAGGACGGGCGACTCGTACGAACTGGTGAGCGGCGAGCGTCGCGTCCGCGCGAGCATCATGGCGGGACTGAAAACCGTGCCCGCCATCTGCCGCGACGTGTCGGACGCCGACATGTTGAAGCTCGGCCTCATCGAGAATATTCAGCGCGAGGATCTGAACTCCATCGAATTGGCCGAAGCCTATCAGGCGCTGATCGACGAGTTCTCGTGGACCCAGGAAGAGCTGGCGGATCAGGTGGGCAAAAAGCGGACCACGGTGACCAACACGTTGCGGCTGTTGAATCTCCCGCAGGATGTCCAGCAAGCCGTGGCGCGGGGCGCCATCAGCATGGGCCACGCACGGGCCCTGCTCGCGCTGCCCACCGCGAAGGAACAGAGCGCCGCCTGCCGGATGATCCTCGAGAAGGACTTGTCCGTACGCCAGGCGGAGAAGCTGGCCTCGCCGCCCCAGCACAAGGAACACTCCACGCCGCCGCGCGACCCGAATATCTCGGCCCTCGAAGACGAGCTGCGCCGCAGTCTGGGCACGCGCGTCATTCTCCGCACGCAGGGCAAGGACAAGAGCAAGGGCAAGATCGAGATCGAGTACTACACGCTCGACGATCTGGAGCGCATCCTCGACCTCCTGCGCTCGACGCGCTGATCCTCCCGTGCGATAGCGATGGCCGAAAACAACCAAATCCGAAAGGGTATTACGACATGATCGACGTGAAGTTCCTGCGGGAGAACATCGAGGCATTGAAGACAGCCTTGGCGAACCGCGGTTCAGATATTGACTTGGATGCGGTGTTGCAGTTGGATGGCCGCCGGCGCGAACT
This sequence comes from Candidatus Hydrogenedentota bacterium, assembly GCA_020849535.1. Classification (GTDB taxonomy): domain Bacteria; phylum Hydrogenedentota; class Hydrogenedentia; order Hydrogenedentales; family SLHB01; genus JAHDWY01. Next base: position 22,059 of record JADLGB010000302.1, on the reverse strand, counting down.
GGTGCACGAGACCGAGCAACTGCGCGCCGAGCAGAATCGCGCCAACGAGGAGATCGCCCGTCTCAAGAAGAACAAGGAAGATGCGGTGCCGGCCATTGCGGCCATGAAAGAAGTCAGCGCGCGCGTGAAGGAAATGGACGAGCGAGTGCGCGAGGCGGATGCCGCCCTGCGGGACCAGATGCTCATCATCCCCAATATGCCCGATGCGCGCGTGCCCATTGGCCCCGACGCTTCGGCCAATCGCCTGGAGCGCCAGTGGGGCACGCCGCCACAGTTCGATTTCGAAGTGCGCGATCACGTCGATCTGGGCACGCGGCTGGGCATCCTGGATTTTGAAGCAGGCGCGAAATTGTCCGGTGCGCGGTTTACCGTGCTGAAAGGCGCCGGCGCGCGGCTCGAACGCGCACTCATTTCTCTGATGCTGGATACCCACATCAGCGAGCATGGCTACACGGAAGTGTTGCCGCCGTTCATGGTGCTGGGTGCGAGCATGGAAGGCGCGGGGCAACTACCCAAATTCGCCGAAGAGGCCTTCAGCCTCAAAGGGCGCGATTTGTGGATGGTGCCCACGGCGGAGGTGCCGCTGACGAACCTGCATCGCGACGAAATCCTCGAGGCCGGCTCGCTGCCCATTCGCTACGCCGCCTATACGCCGTGCTTCCGAAGCGAAGCGGGCTCCTACGGCAAAGACACGCGCGGCATGCTGCGGCAGCATCAGTTCGACAAGGTGGAGCTGTACAAGTTCACCACGCCGGAGCAGTCCTGGGACGAACTTGAGAGCCTGGTGCGCAACGCGGAGACGATCCTGCAGAAGTTGGGCATCGCGTACCAGGTGGTGACGCTGTCCACGGGCGATATGGGCTTCTGCTCGGCCAAGACCTACGATATCGAAGTGTGGCTTCCAGGGCAGAATACGTACCGGGAGATCAGTTCCTGCTCGAACTGCACCGATTTCCAGGCGCGCCGCGCGAACATCCGGTTCCGGCGCGACAAGAAACCGGAGTTCGTGCATACCTTGAATGGATCGGGGTTGGCCGTAGGCCGAACCCTCATCGCCGTGCTCGAGAACTATCAGCAGGCAGACGGGTCCGTGGTCGTGCCCGAAGCGCTGCGGCCATACATGAGCGGTGTCGAACGCATCGAGCCCGCGAGTTGATTGTAGGGGCGACGTGCGCGCGGGTGTGGAGAATGCCGAATGGCGGATGTGCTACGCTCATGCAACAGGCCGCTGAATCTCTGTCTATTCCACCACCGCAAACAGGATGAACTTTGTCATGAAAACGGTCGTCGTCACCCGCTTTGGCGGGCCCGAAGTACTCGAAGTGCGCGACGTTCCCATCCCCGAACCGGGGCCGGGCCAAGTGCGTATCAAGGTCCACGCGTCCGGCCTCAACTACGCCGACATCATGCAACGAGAAGGGCTCTACCCGAACGGACCCAAACCGCCATTCGGGGCGGGTTTTGAGGTTGCCGGCACGATTGACGCCGCCGGTTCGCCGGACTGCCCTTGGCCTATTGGCACGGGCGTGATGGGCTTCTGCGAGAATGGCTATAGTGAATTCGCGATCGCGCCGGCGGCGCGGTTGATGCCGAAGCCCGAGGAACTCGATTTCGCGCAGGCCGCCGCGATCCCGTGCCAATACCTGACTGCGTATCACGCGCTGCTCACGCTCGGCGGGCTGCGCGAAGGCCAGACCGTCCTGCTCCAGGCCGCGGCAGGGGGACTGGGTGTCTTCATGGTCCAAATCGCGCGGAATTTGGGCGCGACGATTATCGGAACGTGTAGCACGGACGAGAAGTGCGACCTGATCCAATCGCTCGGCTGCACGCATCCCGTCAATTACACCAAGCGCGATTTCGCCGCCGAAGTCAAGCAGATCACCAAGGGCGCGGGCTGCGACCTGGTGGTGGAGTCAGTCGGCGGCAATGTGTTCGACAAGAGTCTGCGCTGCTTGAAATCGCGCGGCCGCCTCATCACGTTGGGCGCGGCCAGCCGCCAGCCAGCGTCGGTCAGCGCCATCCAATTGCTCGCCGCGAATTGGACCGTGTCCGGATTTCACCTGTCCGGTTATGCAAATGACATGGAAGCCATGGGGAAGGCCATCGGCGACCTGGCCACGTGGCTATCGTCGGGCAAACTCACGGTGTTGGCCCAACATCGCTTCGCACTGGAGCAGGCCGCGGACGCACAGCAGTTTATCTCGGACCGGAAGAGCACGGGAAAAGTGGTGCTGATCCCTGGTTCGTGAGGAAGGGAGGCGCGCGATTCTCGGCTAGCGCTGGGGCATTTGCGGGCACACGATGAATTACTGCATTCTCTCGAAGTATCTGGGGAACATTTGCATCGCGATCGGGGTGTCCATGACGCCCGCGATCGCTTGGGCCGTGTATCTGGGCGAGGCCAACGGGCTGCGGAGCCTGGCGTTGTCCCTGTTCGCATCGCTGGCCATCGGTATCGCTCTTGCCTGGACTGGCCGGGGCGCCCCCACCCGCATCTACGAGCGGGAGGCCATCGGACTGGTCGGGCTCACCTGGATTGTGGCCTGCTGGCTCGGCTCCCTGCCATTCGTCTTTGCGGGTACGCTCGGATGGAATGACGCTTACTTCGAGAGCGTCTCCGGATTCACCACCACAGGTTCCACTGTCATCATCGATGTCGAAGCGGTGGAGAAGAGCATCCTGTTCTGGCGATCCCTGACGCACTGGCTCGGGGGCATCGGCATCGTCATCCTCTTCATCGCGGTGCTGCCCTACATCGGGGCGGGCGGCAAACTCATCATGAAGTCCGAGTCGACAGGGCCCTCCTCAAGCCGGTTGCTGCCCCGATTCCGCAAGAGTGCCGCGCTCATGTTTAAGGTGTATGTATCGCTGACGATCCTGAACATTGCCGCCTTGATGCTGGCGGGCATGAGCTTTTACGACGCCTTGATCCACACCTTTGGCGGACTGGCCACCGGCGGATTCTCGAATAGGCAGGCCAGTGTCGGCGCCTACCATAGTCTGCCCATCGAACTCGTGATCATGGCGTTCATGGTCCTCGGCGGCACTAACTTCGCCCTTTTCGCGGAGATGTGGCTCGGAAACTGGAAAGCCCTTTGGCAGGATACGGAATGGCGTCTGTACATGGGGATTCTGGTCATGGTCACTCTGCTGATCGCAGTCAATCTCATGGGCATGGGAGGCAAGTTTCCCGACGCCGGCCAGTCGTTCGAGGTGGTTCCCGAACCGCAACACTATCCCGCGGCGCATGCCTTGCGCGTGTCGGCTTTTCAGGTCGCTTCCTGTATGACCGATACCGGCTTTGTAACCGACGACTTCGACCGTTGGCCCTTCTTCTCGCGCATCATGCTGCTTCTCGTGATGTGCATCGGCGGAAGCGCGGGTTCCACTTCCAGCGGCATCAAGGTGGTCCGTCTGCTCATGTACGCCAAAATTGCCGTTCATCGCTTGGAGGCCACGTTTCGCCCCAAGACGGTGAAACCGCTTCGTATCGGTGGAGACGTCATCAGCGAAACCGTCCAGAATCGAGCGCTCTCTTTTCTCGTCGTCTACGTGGGATGGTTTGTGCTCGGCGCGGTCTACCTTTCGTGGCAAGGACTGCCATTCGACACCGCCGTCAGCAGCATGGCGGCCTGTCTCAACAACTGTGGCCCGGGTCTCGAACACGTTGGAGCTATACGTGACTACCATCTGGTGGGCCCGTTTGGGACCGCTTTTCTGAGCCTCACCATGCTGCTGGGGCGTCTGGAACTGGTGACGATTCTGGTGCTATTCGTCCCGTCGTTCTGGCGGAAGTAGGAGAAACTCGCCTTGCCCACCCCTAGCGCAGAACCTCACCCGCCGGAAGCGCCGCGATGAACTACAGAATCATGGCTCGCTACTTGGGGCTCATCACCGCCGCCATCGGCATATCCATGGTCCCATCCTTGGGGTGGGCGGCCTACTTCGGAGAGCGGCAGGCTTCGATCGCCATCTTCCTTTCGGCTCTTGTGGCCGTGGGCGTGGGTCTTTCCCTGCACCGGGTGGGCCGCGGCGCATCCACCCGCCTGTTCGAGCGTGAAGCCGTGGGGCTGGTTGGGCTTTCCTGGATACTGACATGCGCCATGGGCGCGTTGCCCTTCTTTTTCGCGGGAATCCTCAGCTACAACGACGCCTTTTTTGAGAGCGTTTCAGGATTCACCACGGCCGGCTGCACCGTCATCGCCGACATCGAGGCGGTTCCCAAAAGCATCTTGTTCTGGCGCTCCTTCACGCACTGGCTGGGTGGCATTGGCATCGTTATCCTGTTCGTGGCCATCCTCCCTTATTTCGGGTTCGGCGGAAAGCTGATCGCATCAACAGAGGCGACGGGCCCCATAGCCAGCCGCCTACGGCCGAGATTTCGCAAGAATGCCGCCCTGATCGCCAAAGTATACGCGGGTTTCACAGTCGTGTTTACGCTGGCGTTGATGGGCGCGGGAATGGGTTTCTTTGAAGCGTGTTGCCACGTGTTCGGGGCGCTGGCGACGGGAGGCTATTCCACGCGGCAGGCCAGCGTGGCGGCTTTCGACAGCATCTGGATCGAGTTGATTCTGTTGGCCTGCATGATGGTAGGCGGCACCAACTTCCTCCTGTTCGCGGCCATGGCCCTCGGTAACTGGAAAGCACTTTGGCAAGATTCCGAATGGCGCCTGTATATCGTCATCCTGGCGGGTGCGACACTTCTGATTGCCGTCAACCTCACGGGCATGGAAGGACAGTTTCCGGACCAGGGAAAATCCTTCGAGCCCATGGACAGTCATGTGGAGTATGGTTTCGTTCACGCGTTGCGCGTCTCGGCCTTCCAGGTTGTCTCGTGCATGACCACGACAGGCTACGTCACGGACGATTTCGACCGCTGGCCTTTCTTTTCGCGCATGTTGCTGGTCGTCGTCATGATCGTGGGCGGGTGCGCCGGATCCACGGGCAGCGGCATCAAGGTCATTCGCGTGCTCATGATGTTCAAGATCGTCTACTGGCGCCTGGAATCAACCTTCCGGCCCAAAACGGTCCGTCCGCTGCTGATCGACAATGAGGTCGTGAGCCCGGAGATTCAGCGAAAGACGGCGGCATACCTCTACCTCTACGCCTTGTGGTTCATCTTGGGGTGTTTGTTCATGTCCTGGCAGGGGCTGCCTTTTGAAAGCGCTTTCACCGCAGTGGCTGCCGCACTCAACAACATCGGACCGGGCCTGGAACACGTGGGAGCCGTTCGGGACTACAGCGCCATTGGGTGGGCCGGCACGCTCTTCTTGTCGTTCACCATGCTGCTGGGGCGTCTCGAATTCATCGCGATCCTGGTGCTGTTCATGCCCAGCTTCTGGCGCCGGTAAGGATACGCGTCAAGGCTCCATGGGGGTGGATGGATTACTCCGCTCCGGCGAGTGCCGACGGAAGTACGCTGTTCGCCAGCGCCTGCGAGCGTTCCTTAAGCCCTTCGTGCTCGCTCATGAATGTCTCAACGGCGGTGAATCCCGCGGTGGGATTGGCTTCGAGAAACGCGCGGGCGTCCTGTGCTTCCTTCAATTCGCTTTCGCTGACCTGGCCATCGTCGAGGTTCGTTTCCACGATCGTGAGGCACAGCAGCACGGCGGGGAACGCCGCCTCCGGTTCTTGCACGTAATCCACCAGACTCTGGTACAACGCGGCATGTTCCTCTGGAACCTTGCCGACTTCCTTCATTGTCTCAAAGTCTGAAGCCAGCTTCTCGCTCATCGAGGTAGCCATTTTCGGCAGAACGCTATTCCAGAAGACCCAGAAGCCGCCGCCAAGGAGCAGCACGAGAAAGAAGGCCACCGCTCCGCAGCCTATGGCGCACCCTTTGACCAAAACACTGCTGTCCGCCTTCTTGCGCGGCGCCGGCGCGGTTTGTCCAGGTTCATTCTGCGCGTTTTCAAGATTCGACACGGGGCTGCTCCCTATTGCTTCGCATGGTTCGCATTGTGACGGACTTCGTCGTGACGAAAAACAACGTGTATTCTACGGCCCGGCGCCCTGCAAGGCAACCTTGCGGGCAGCCAGGTGCGAAAGCCGATATAATTCGAGCAGCCAATCAACGGGTGTGTTGCCCACAAATGGAAGGAGAAGTCCGATGCGTATTCCCCGAAACACCGCCGTCATCGCCCTCTGCCTGGTGTCCGCCTTCATCGGGGCCTTGTCCGCCCAGCTCCTGCCACGCGCCGGAGCGGAGGTCCTCTCGCCATCCACCGCCGCTTCTGTAAGCGCGGCGTTGCCCGCGCAGGCTTCGTACGGCTCGGGCGGCGCGTACACCGTCGTGCCGATCATGGACTCCGGGGCGGGCTATTCCTGGATGGCCTACGCGCTGGCTGTGAGTCCCGATGGGAAGGTGAGCATCATTAACACCCACCCCAAGAAGACGGACGAATTGGGGACCATCGTGAAGCAATTCACCATCAAGTAGCGGGCGTGGCGGATTTCATCTGCTCAATGGCGGCGAGTTGCCGCCGTTCAAATGCGTGCGCGCGGTTGTTCTCCTCCTCGGGGGAACAGACCGCGCGCAATGCTTCCTCGAGTTCGCGCAACTTCCCGGGATTCGCTTCCGCGAGGTTGTTGAGTTCCTCCGGGTCCTCGGCCAGATTGAAGAGTTGGTGCGGCGCCTTCATGCAGTAATGAAGTTTCCAATCGCCTTTGCGAATCAGGTACGCGCCGGAGCGCGTGCCGTGACCGTGGTACTCGGAAAACACGCAGCGTTCGGGATCGCCGGCTTTGAGTGCCCGCAGTGAACGGCCCAACCACCCGTCCGGCTGCGCGGCGCCGGTGGCGTCAAATATCGCGGCCCGCAGATCGTGCAGATCCACCGGCGTGCGCACGCGCGCACCAGGTGTGAATCCAGGTCCCGCTACCACGAGCGGCACCCGGGCGGAGTCTTCGTACAGGCTGCATTTCCACCACATCCCGAATTTCCCCAGCATGTCGCCGTGATCCGACGTATACGCCAGCGTGGTCGTCGCGGCGAGGCCGTGCGTGTGGAGCGCTTCCATGATGCGGCCCAACTGCCAATCCACATGTTCGACGCACCCCAGGTAGCCGCGGCGCAACCCCTTGATCTGCTCGTCGGTGAACAAGTCCGTCTGGAAGTGATCGCGCAGATCCCGCGCGTAAGGATGATTGGCCGATGCCACGTCGCGCCCGTAGGCGGGCAGGTCCGCGCCGTCCGCGTACTGGTCCCAGAGTTCCTGCGTCACCACGTGCGGGAAATGAGGCTTCACCACCTGCACGACCAGGACCCACGGCTGACTCAGTTGCGCGGGCCGCGTCGCGAGCCATTCGAGTGCGGCGTCTACCGCGCGATCATCGCCCGCAAACGGATTGCCTTCTGCCGGGCCAAATCCATCCGCCCGGGTCGCGCCATCGGCTCGAATCGCCAGCGGTTCGCGGCAGATGTTCTCATCGCCAGGGGGCGTGCGGTCTCCGGGCATAAGCATTTCGCTGAAACCCAGGCCGGCGCCCGGCCGGTAAACGTCCACCTTCCCGATCTGGACGGTGTGGACGCCCTGTTCGCGCAGGACCTGCCCGTAGCTGGGATATTCGAAAGGAATGACGTTGCAGTTGTTGTAGCACTGGATATCATGGACGCGCCGGCCCGACATGAAGGCGCTGCGGCACGGCATGCACAACGGCGACGGACAGTATGTGCTTTCAAAGACCGTCCCCTGCGCCGCCAACCGCTCGAGGTTGGGTGTGTGCACCAAGGGGTGACCGTGGATGGACGACACCTTGGGGTTGTGCTCATCCGACATCAGCAATACGAAGTTGGAGCGCGCATTCGCGCCGGTCTGGCCCAGCGCTGCCGCGCCACCGAAGGCCAGTGCCGCGGTGGCCGAAGTCTGCAAGAAGCTTCTGCGTGTGATGGAACCCATGGTGTCCGCCTCCCGATCGCATGTCCCGGACTTTCTACAGGCTTGTCTCAGAGAAACGCAACTCTGGCCACCGGTGGTCGCCGGCGAGGGCCGCGCGTCAGCCTGGAATCGCCAATCGACTGATCATATACTAGGAGCGTCTAACAATACTCGGTTTGTAGCGCAGGCGTCCCCGCCTGCATCTGGAATCGCAGGCGAGACGCCTGCGCTACACAGGTTTACTCGGATATTGTCAGAAATACTGCAAGCTCCCCGATTACATGCGTGACCTTGAGTTCCGGCGAGGAGGGATGCGCGCCATGACGGACGAGGTTCTCCGAATCCCGAAGATGGAGCGTGCATGCTTCGTCGGCCTTCTTCTCGCCGTATCGAGTGCAGTTGCGCAAACCCCTCCGCCCACCGGAGGTTTTGACGGCACGATCATTGACCAGCAAGGCATGCCCGCCGCAAACGCGGAGATCCGGCTGGTACTGGAAGACTACGATCCGCAGAACTATGAGGGTCCAGGCCCGAATACGTTGAAACGAGTCACCACCTCGGATGCCGAGGGTCATTTCGTATTCGACAATCTTCCCGATGGAAAATACAAGATTCAGGCCTTTCTGCCTGGCATGTTTGGGGTCCGTACCGGCCGCGTCGATCAAGGCAGCCGACGGCCCCTCGAAATGGATGTCGAGCCTGCGGCACGCCTCGCAGGGCGGGTAGTCGATGCCGCGGGCAAACCGGTTCCCGGGGCGGAGGTCTATCCCTCCGCTTCTTTGCGCGAGGATGAGATTCCCAAGAACTGGCAGGTCTTGTGGCGTACCACGACGGATTCGGATGGCCGCTTCACGTTGGACCCGGTCTACAGGGACGTGTGGCTTGTGACAGTCCGCGCGAAAGGCTACGCCACGGCGGTCTCTCCGCAGACGCAACCTGACACCACGGACCTGACGATCGTACTGACCCAAGGCACCACACTTGAGCTGCGGGCGACCTTGCAGGGAACGTCCCAGGCTGTGGGCAACGTCCCGGCAAACCTGCACTCCATGGAGTCCCCGGATCTGATGTATACGGCCGTAACGGACGCGGAAGGCTATGTGCGGGTAGAGAATGTCCCCTCGGGAACATACAGGGTGAGCATGCAACACGATCGGTACGTTCTGGCGGATGAGGGGATGCAGGTGACCGTTGACGATTCAGCCTCCCCCATCCCTGTGGAACTGCGCCTCGTACCCGCGGCCTCCGTATCAGGCAGAATCTTTGACGCCGATTCGGGCATTGGCCTTGCCGGAGTGGATGTCTGGTCCAATTCCAGGCGTGCCACAAGCGGAGAAGATGGAACCTATACCTTGGCTGGACTTCGTGAGGGCCCGCTCGAGTTTCGCGTAGCCACCCCCCGAGGATACATCGAAGTGCCGGAACGCAAACCCATTCAGATCATCCTGCAACGCGGGGAAGCGGCAGAAGGCCATGATTTCGGGTTTCACAAAGGTGAGTCCATCAGCGGCGTGGTGGTAACCGGCGAGGGGAAGGGCGTCGCAGGCGCCTACGTCAACGTGTTCAGCAAGAATACTTCGAGTAGTGTCCAGACGGATGGGGAAGGCCGCTACACGATTTCCGGCTTCATTGTGGGTGACACGTACCGGGTCACTGCGTCGGCGGGCGAAGAATGGGTTGCGGAAGAGCTGGCAGAGGTACAGATCACCGAGGGCGGTGTGCGCGACCTACAGATTAAGGTAGTGCCCGCGGCTTCCATCTCCGGCCGCGCGTTGCTCTCGACCGGGGAGCCCGTCATGGATGGCCGCGTGTACGCGGTGCGTCAAGGTGATTCCCAAAGCAGCTATGCGGCGAGTACAGGACCGGGAGGCGTTTTCCGGCTCTCCAGACTCGCTCCCGGAACCTATGACTTGACCATTTCGCGGAATCGAATGGATGGGCCTTCTAACGAGCAACCGAACACGGTGGTCACCGTCGAGCCCGGCGATGAACTCAAGGACATCGTTGTGAAGATACCTGGCGCGGACGCAGGCGCCGTCGCCGGCCGTGTGTTCGATGCAGATGGAAAACCCGTTGCAGGCGCACGCGTAACCCTTCAGCATCATGGCAATCCCGGCATGCAAGAGGCGGCACCGTACCTCGAAGGCCAAACGGATTTCGATGGCGGATTCCGCTTTACCGCGCTGCCAGAAGGGACCTGTACCGTCAGTGTGTTCAAAGACAGCTATGCCTTTGCACACAGCGGGGAGTTGCCGGTGGGGACCGAGGACGTGCGAATCGAAATGGAGCGTGCGCCCGTGATCGAAGGGTTGGTCGTCTGGCGCGAGACGGGCTTGCCCGTCGCCCAGTTTTCGGTTGCGTGTCAAGACTCGTATCCCTCGGCCGTGCATGGGGAGTTCGGCGGGTGGCCCGAACTGGGTGATGCCGGGGGACGCTTCCGTTGGACGCCCTCTCACGTGGGGGACGCCTACCTTCTCGTGGCGTCGCCGGGCAGCGCCGTCGCCGTGGTCGAAGTGCCCCATTTGGCTCCCGGCGAAACCAGGACGGGGGTCGAAGTGGCGCTGGACCCCGGCTGTTCCCTGCGCGGCCGGGTCGTCGATCAAGAAGGGAAGCCCCTGGCCGAGACCAGCGTCCAGCTTACGATGGCAGATGAAATACAGGGCATTCCGAAGTGGCAGGCTCACACTCAGGAAGACGGTGCGTTCTGGTTCCCGTCGGTGTCACGCGGGCAACACTTGCTCGTTCTGCAAAACAGACGCGTGTCCAAATCCCCGCAGAGGTTCACCGTGGCCTTTTCAGAAGAGGGGGAGACGGTTAGGGACTTCATTTTGTTGCCGGATGGCGCGGTGCTTGTCCTGGTGGAGTCACGCGTGCCCTTGCTGCGGCTGATGGCCTTCTGTCAATCCGTGGCGGGCGAGCACGGTTTGATTCACACGGACAAACGGGATGAATACGGAAATCTGCTCATCGAGGGTGTGCCGCCAGGCCGGTATTATGTTTGGATTAGTGACGATTTCAGTCCCGACCCTTCCCGCGCTTTCGAGGTCCAGCAGGTGGACGTGTTTCCCGGGGCTACCAGCCCTGTGCGAATGATCCGCCTGCCAGTGCCTCGACAGCCGCAGAAGGCGCGGAGTGATTGACGGCCCCGCGATTCTACCCGGAAACTCGGAGTCTTGAAGAGGCAATGTGGATCTGACCAACCCGAAATGGATGTATCTCAAGGCAGTCCTGTTCGTACTGATTGGCTGCGTTTGTTTTGCGGTCCTGCTAATGGAAAATGCCTCCCTGAAAACCGCGGCGCTGCTGGCCGTCATGATATGGGCGTTCTCGCGGGCCTATTACTTCGCGTTTTACGTGATCGAGAAGTACATCGATAAGGACTACCGTTTCTCGGGGTTGATCTCCTTCGTCTCATACGTGCTCCGGAAACGCGATTGAGGCCCGCAGGCAATCACGCGCACTTCTCACAACGCGGCGACGCCGCACCAGACAAAGGTGATCGACCGAGAGTTCCTCTCGCCAAGGCGCGGAGCGCAAAGGAATTCCGGAGAATGAAACAGTTAATCTTCTGTTATAGGCGGTTACAGGATCCGGTCTGTTCACCCATTGGGTGAAAGGCTTTTTCCGCGGTCAAATCTGAAGTGCAATCCAACCCACGGGAACACGGGGAAGGATGAAGAAGGAGGAATTCCTCTCGCCAAGGCGCAGAGACGCAAAGGAATACGGGCGAATGAAAATGAATTCGAGTTTTGCTCTCTTTCTTCTCCGCGCCTTAGCGGCTTTGCGAGAGATGTGTTTCAAGCACGTTCGCGAGGATGTCGCCGCTTTCGCGAGGATGATGGGGGCTTGGCGTTTCCGGGCCCAACTGCCGTTTTTAGGATGAAAGAATTAACTCAAACAGTTGTTCTGAGAGGCTGAAAGTGCGCCCATTGACGTTGTGCACATAAATATGTACAATCATGTACAGAACGATTTTGAAGAGGTAACTAAGCAATGAGGACGGTCAATTTCACGGAATTCCGCCAGAATGCATCCGCGCTTCTTGCGGAAGTGGAGCGGGGAGAACGGTTTGTGGTCGTGCGCCACGGCAAACCCGTTGCGGAGGTCTCGCCCGTCACAGTGGAGCCGCCTGTCACACCCTCATGGAGGCGACCGGGCTTGCGGCTTGCTGTGAAAGGCGCCGCCTTATCCAGTGCCATCCGGGAAGAGAGAAGCGGTGAAGACGTTTCTTGACTCATCGGCATTCGCCAAGCGCTACATCGAGGAGGCCGGTTCCGAGGTGGTCGACAAACGTTGCCAGGAGGCCACGGAACTGGCGCTAAGCGTGCTGTGCGTTCCCGAGATCGTCTCCGCGTTGAACCGGCGCGTCCGCGAGGGCGTCTTGGACGCCTCGCAGTACGCGGCAATCAAACAATCCCTCTTGGAGGACATCCAGGACATCGCGATCATTGATCTCACTGAGCGCGTTGTGGCCACATGTATCCGATTGCTGGAAGCCAGTCCCCTGCGCGCGGCGGACGCCTTGCACGTCGCGTGCGCCGCGGAGTGGAAGGCCGGCTTGTTCCTCTCCGCAGACAGGCGACAGGTCTTGGCTGCGGAATCGGCCGGGCTGCGCGCCGAATTGGTGTAGGATCTCAACAAGAAGTACCCGAGACAAGGGTCCAATCCGGACTTGAAGATGCGGTAAGCAGGTCATCCGATGTAAAGGCGGGACTATAAGTCATCCGAGCGCATGGGGGACGTGAAAATGCTTGCATATGTATTCCGAGTAGTCACGGTCCTGTCCGTACTGTCCTTTGTTGGTGCGTGCTCCTCTCCCGGGTTAGACGATGTCAACCTTGTGGCTTCAAAGGTGAACATGAGAACGCTGACTCAAGGCGAGAACACTGCCGTAGTCACCTTTGGCACGGGCAAGCTCTCCGATGGCGGAGCAGTGTTGTGGGTTGAGAAGGACGCCGCATTTTGGGTGAAAGACGGTGTCGTCTATACGGTCAACGACATCGCAAAGACGCTGGCACCCGACTTGCCCGCCGCGCCGGAGGGCATCACGTATCAGGCCGTCTACGATGTGGTGGACGAAAAGCCGGTCAGATGAAGGGCACAGGCGAATTACGCGAAGGAGGCCTTACATAAGCCCCCCGATCAAAGGGATAGTGGATTGCCTTCGATGTAGCCTCTGGGGTACTGCCTCGCTTTTCACGCGCGGGGCGTGACAGCACAGCGCCCTGATCCAGAAATGGACATAACGGTATCCACGGGAAGAGTTTAGATCGTTGTAGTGAAGGACTTTGGAGGCAGCAGGTTCTGCAGTTAAGAATGGTCATGTGCCGCCGCGCTCGGAGAGCGAGGCGGTACCAGAATGCCGTCCTCTTGCTTCTCCGCGTTCCTCTGCGAACTCCGCGCCTCTGCGTTGAAGCGTATTCAAACCACGGGCGAGACGCCCGTTCCCCTGTGTTGGTTCCCCCTTGCTGGTCTCTTTCTTGAATCGGTGCAATCGGTGAAATCGGTGGATCACTCTCTTCGTTCGGTGGCGGCTATGCCGCGCTGGGCTGGTATGGCGCCGGCCCTTCAGGCCTCATGAGAGACAGAACTCCGTCTCGGTGAATCTACCCTCTTTATTGGCGTTCATTGGCGTTCATTCGCGTTCCTCTGAATTCCTCTGCATTAATTCGCGCCCGTCTGAGTCATCCGCGTTCCTCTGCGCCATCTGTGGACAATCCCCTTCTTTGATTGCGTCATGTGCCGCCGCGCTCGGAGAGCGAGGCGCTACTGGAGCGGCCACATCGATACGCTCGTGTTTTTGCCTGACGGTTCGCGCCTCGGCGTTCGAGTTAATTGAAGACCATGGGCAGGGATGCCCATGCCACCTCACGGGCGAGATGCCCGTCCCCCCTTTCTTCCTATCATTACCTCTACGGCGCGTGGAAGGGCTGTACTTCGACGAAATTGAACGCCGTGTTTTGTCCCGCGTCGGCGCCGGGGGTGTCACTGGCCACCCAGTCGGCGATCGATAACTGGGCGGTCTCCGCGGTGGCGCGAAACACATACCGCTGCAACGTGAACCACGCGGGATGCTCGCGGTTGTACGGCCCGAACTCGTGCGCGTAGTTGCTGGGGTACGGGTTGATGAAGCTGAACTCGGGCACGGCCTCGGCGCCCTCGACCTGGATGCGCAGCACCGCTTCGTGCTCGCGGTCGATGAGTTCCAAAGTGCTGCCAATGAGCTTCACCGAATACAGGCGCCCGGGCTGCAAAGCCTGAATGGTCTGCGAAATGCGGTTCGGTCTTTCTCCAGATCGCGTCATGCGGCAGAACTGATTGCCTGCGGACGTTTCGGGATAGCGGCCTTGCAGCCAACTGAATCCTTCCATCGTGCCTGGCGCAACAGAGCCATCTGCGGCGGCCTCCACCTGCCAGCCGTCAAGACCGGATAGAAAATCTGGGTTCTGGATGTGCGGCAGGATGTACGGGTCGCTGGTCATGCGCTCGCGCTTGCCCTCAATGCAATAGTGCCGCATGAGCTGGTGCGCCCAGCGCAGCGACTCCTCGTCAGCATAGCTCGCGGAGTACTCCATGATCCCATACAGCCCCCAGAACGCGGGCTCCGTCGCGAGCCGGTGAAACTGCATGTCCATGAACACCTGATAGTCCACGGCGGGATTGAGGTTCTGGCTCTCCGGCGGCGCGCACAGGTAGCCGAGCGTCATCACCAGCCGCTTCGCCACGTCCGGCATGCTGGCCTGCCACGCCACGAGATCCTCCTGCAACTCTTGCGAAATGGCCTGGGATGCGGTCGCCTCGGACGGCTCCTCCTGCAAGTACTTCTCCCACGCGAAGCGATAGCCCAGTTCCGCGACGCGCTGGCGGAACTCCGCGCTGGGTGCATGCGCGTACAGATCCCCGCACCATGCGTAGAATGTCTTACCCGCGAAGCCGGGCGTTTCGTGCAAACGCATCATGGCGTCGGTCCACGCGCGATAGTGATCCGCGCCCGCGCTTAGAAACTCATCGACGATCATCCCCGAGAACGGCGCTTGCGTTGCCGCCGGATTGGCTGCCCACACCTCATACACTTGGTCCGCCGTCGGCGCTTGCGCGCTCGACAAGCCCGGTAGTGACGCGTTGGAAAGCCAAGCGCGGCCTTCCTGGCGCCAGCGCCCGAGTTCCTCCGCGTCCGGGCTGCCCGAAGCAATGAGCGTGTTCACGTGGGGCAGCACATGCTTCGACACGTAGGCCCAATCATACGTGCCAAAAGCCTTGATGTGCGGCGAAGCGGGGTAATAGCAGTACATCAACTCCGGCACCGTGCGTATCTCGAGTTCGCCGGAGTTGGTGGACGCAATCGCGAGATTGTGTTTGCCTTCCGCCACGTAGCGCATGGCTTCGAAGGCGCCATTCGCGGGATTGCGCCGCCACAGGATCGGCGCAGTTTCGCCATCGAGCACCGCCTGAGGTCCTTCTTCCCCATCAGTCGCCGCCGAGATGAAGATCCAGCCCGCGCGCGGATTCAGGAAACCGTGATCCCCCGTGCCGACATCCTCGATGCGCAGATGCAACAGCTCCGTGACGAAGTTGTTGCGCACGTTCAACTCCGCGTAATCGCCGCCCCAGCGCGGGGCCTGGGGCCAAGGCACTTCCCGTTCGACCGTGAGCCCGGCCAACGCAGAGCCTTCCGGCTGAACCGCGGCCACGCGCACGTGGTAGACGTCGCCGCCGTCCGGCTTGTCGAGATCGAATCCAAGCGCGACGCGTTTCACGATGGCCGGCACTGGGACATCCTGTTCCGCCCGCGGCTTGTCCTTGTCTCCCTTGAAGAGAGACACGTGCAACGTCATGTCGGCGCGGTCATTGCCGAGACCCCGAAGGTCCACGTTCACGGAGAGTTTCCCGGCCTCATACTCAGTCATGCACGCCACCACCGACGCGAGGGGAAGCTGTGCCGTGTCCGTCGTGAGAAGGCACGGCAGCCGCCACAATCCGCCGCTGCCGCCCCAGTCGAGACACTCAATCGCCAGGAGGTTGGCCTCTCCCGGCTTGATCAGCGCGGTCACGTCCGCGATCGCGGGGATATCGGCTACGGTGTTGTCCGTGGCGTCGCCGAAGGCGTTCACGCGCACACCGTTGCAGTAGAGGGTAAAGGCATCATTGACCGCGCCGAGCACGAGCCAGGCCCGCATCCCTTGCCAATCGGCGGGCACATCAAGCCAACGCCGGTACCACGCATAGCCGTCCACATCCGGGAAGCCCTGTTCCTCCCACCGCTGACCGGCTTGGATCGTGGCCCAGTCGCTGTCGCTTGTCGAGACCGTGTGCCAGCCGTCGCGCAGACCGACATGCTCCGGGTCGGGTTTGAATCGCCAGCCGGAGGCGAGGTCCAGGGTGGGCTGGGCAGGCTGGGCAAGTGCGAAGGACAATGCGCTGAGGGCCAGGACGAGGTTCATGGCGGAATCTCCCCGGGATGAGGGTGCGTACTTGCACCCACACGATAACTCGAATCGGCAGTTGGGGCAAATGCGCAGGCCATCTCCACCCTGAACCCAAACGTAACCACCGAGAAGCTACACGCGCAGCCCTGCCTTCAGCCTGTTCACCCTTACACCACCCGTGACAGGGCCGGGCGGCCGAAGGGACCCGCGAGAGGCGGCTTTGCATGTGTCGGTAGGTCCGGTACAATGGGGCAAGGCTACTTGGTGAACCGGTTCCGGGCGTGCTGCTCGCCCCGCAAAGGAGAGATCCATGTCGTCTGATTCCGCATCCGTAACACGCCGGGGGTTTCTGAAGGGCACCGCGTTGGCAGCCGGGGGTCTCGCGCTAGCCACGGGCGCTGCTGCCGTGGCTCAGGAGGCGCCTGCACTCCGTGTGCCTACCGCCGTTTTAGGGCGCACAGGGATCGAAGTCTCGCGGCTCGGGATCGGGTGCGCCCCGTTCCAGCGGCCGCACCTGACCATTGACGATGTCCGGGCCACGCTCTTCCGGGGACTTGAATTGGGTGTGACCTACCTGGACGTAGCCCCCAACTACGGCGTGCGCGGCAACTTCTCCGAAGAGAAGATGGGTCCCACGATCAAGGAGATTCGCGACAAGGTCTTCCTGGTCACCAAGACCGAGGAATCCACGTACGACGGCGTCTGGAAGTCTCTGCGGCTCAGTATGGAGCGCATGCAGACCGACCACCTCGATTTGGTTCACCTGCACAACTTCGGAAATGAATCGCGTTTCGAAGACCTGACGGCGGTCTTCGGGGACCAAGGCGCCATGGGCGCGCTCCGGGAGGCGCGCAAGCAGGGCGTCATCCGTTTCATCGGCGCCACGGGACATCTCTATCCTTCCCGCTTCCACAAGGCGCTGGACACCGGCGAGATCGACGTGCTGATGAACGCCGTGAACTTCGTCTCGCAGCACGTATACGACTTTGAAAGCAAAGTGTGGGCACGGGCGCGCCTGGAGAATGTGGGTCTGGTCGCCATGAAAGTCCTGGGGGGTGAAGCGGGTGGCGGCAAGCGATTCCGGATTCCCCAGGAGCACTACGAAATGGCCATCCGCTATTCGCTTTCCATCCCGGGGTGCGCATGCAGCGTGATCGGGTGCGAGAACATCGCCGAGCTGGAACAAGCCGCGCGCGTGGTTGCGGGAAGCCAGCCGTTGTCGGAAGAGGAGCGGGTGACCTTGGCGAAGTCCGGCCTTGAATTAAGTACAACGGAAGGCTGGCCAAGTGCGTATGGTGGTCCGCTGACGTAGTCACGTGATCGATGCGTCCAACTCCGCACGAAGCATGAAGGAAACGAGTTTTTCGGGTTTCGACCTCGAAAATTGCTTGTTGTCCTCGGCTTCTGTATAATCTGCGCGCCGTAACGGTGCTACCCAGGCGGCTTAGTGCGAGCACAAACGCCCGGCGCCGGAATCTGCGGAGTTTCCCAACGCTGACGGGAGTCAGCCCAGAGACGGGTATCAGGAATATCGGGCCCGAAGTCACCGTTAAGGTAAGTTCAGGAGGCGATTTCAATGAGCAATGCGCAAGATCTGACGACCAGCAATTTCGATTCTACCGTCAAGCAGGGCGTGACCCTGGTGGACTTCTGGGCCGAATGGTGCGCCCCGTGCCGCATGATGACCCCCGTGCTCGACGCCATCGCGAGCGAGTACAGCGGCAAGGCGACGGTAGCCAAGATCAATGTGGACAACGAACCGGATCTGGCGATGAAGTTCGACGTATCGAGCATTCCGACCTTGATCGTGTTCAAGGATGGCGAGGTCTCGAAGCGGTTCATCGGGGTCACATCGAAAGGCGACCTGACCGCCGCCTTGGATGGCGCCGCGGGCTGAGGCTCGCTTCCCGCCAAGGGCCGTATGCTAATCAAACTGCTTATTATCACTATCTGCGGCATTGCGGCCTACGCCATCGCCGCGCGGTACGGGCTGGATGGTTCCAAGGGCCTTTTGCACGACCCCCTGACCATCGCCTTGACGGCAATGGCCGTGGCTTATGGCGTGGTGCGGCTGACGCTGGGGCCCTTGGCAGGGCCGCTCGAATGGACCCAGCCCGTGGTCGAGGTCAAGACTGCGGACGAGTTGAATGCCCTTGTGGCGGCTGCGGGCGAAGACCCGCTTCTCGTCGATTTCTACTCACCCTCGTGCTTACCTTGCAGGGCCACTGCGCCTGCCCTGAATACCCTCGCCGCGGAGGGGCGCCGGGTCGCGGTGATCAACGTGGATGAAGCGCATAAGTTGGCGTGGGAGTATGAAGTGAGCGCCATCCCCGCCTTGCTGGTGTTCCGGGACGGGAAAGTCGCCAAGCGGGCGCAGGGCTATCATACGGCGGAGGGGCTGCGCGCGCTCATCGAGGGGTAGGGCGCATAGTTGCCGGAAGCGTGCGGACTCCGGCGTGACCTTCGCACTCAGCAACATGTCAATCAAGGGGTAGTGCATTCCACGCGGGACGCGCGGCATGCGCATAAAAGACGTAAGGGAAAACTGCGTCTCGACTAAAGGAACGGAGCGTATCATGACACCGAAAGTGGTTGCCGTAGCGGGGGCTACAGGACTGGTAGGACGACACATGCTGCACGTGCTCGAGGAGCGGAACTTCCCTGTGAAGTCGCTGAAGCTGCTGGCTTCGGAACGCTCCAAGGGCAAGACGCTCACGTTCCGCGGCGAGAAGATCCCGGTGGAAGTCCTTTCGGAAGATTCGTTCAAGGGTGTCGATGTGGCCCTGTTCAGCGCGGGTGGCGGGACGAGCAAGAAGTTCTCGCCGTGCGCGGCGAAAGTTGGCTGCGTGGTGGTCGACAATTCGAGCGCGTGGCGCATGGACCCGAAGGTGCCGCTGGTTGTGCCTGAAGTAAATGCTGGCGACATCAAGAAGCACCAGGGCATCATCGCCAACCCGAACTGCTCCACCATCCAGATGGTCGTGGTACTGAAACCCCTGCACGACGCGGCCCGGATTCTTCGCGTGGTCGTGTCCACGTATCAAGCCGTCTCGGGCGCGGGCGTCAACGCGCTGGAAGAACTGAAGGCCCAGGCCCGCGCCATTCTCGCGGGCGAACAGCCCGTGTGCAAGATCTTCCCGCACCCGATCGCCTTCAACTGCATCCCGCAGATCCCCCAGAGCGACGCCTTCACCGACAATGGCTACACCAGCGAAGAAATGAAGATGGTCAACGAGACCAAAAAGATCATGGGCGATGACAGTATCCGCGTCACGGCGACGACCGTGCGTGTGCCCGTCTTCACCGGGCACAGCGAGTCCGTCAACGTCGAGACCGAGAAGAAGTTGACCGCCGCGCAGGCGCGCGAGATCCTGTCAGCGGCTCCCGGCGTGA
This sequence comes from Candidatus Hydrogenedentota bacterium, assembly GCA_020849535.1. GTDB lineage: Bacteria > Hydrogenedentota > Hydrogenedentia > Hydrogenedentales > SLHB01 > JAHDWY01. Next base: position 2,363 of record JADLGB010000302.1, on the reverse strand, counting down.
TCGTGCAGGACGACCCCGCGAAGCAGCTCTATCCGCTCGCGCCGAATGCCGCAGGCAAGGGCGAGACCTTCGTGGGCCGCATCCGCGAGGATGTATCGCATCCCTCCGCGCTCGACATGTGGATCGTCTCCGACAACCTGCTCAAAGGCGCCGCCCTGAACGCCGTCCAGATCGCGGAACAGTTGTAGGCACTATCGATTTGCTCCAACACCGCATTTCGCGTCCCAGTGGCGCGAAATGCGGTGCTTCTTCTTATCCCATAGTTCCCATACGTCCCATACGTCCCATTCCTCCCATTCCCTGCCGCCAGCGCCGCGCGATCCGCAGTTTGCTTTGACCGCCACAGCGCGCTAGCCTTGAGAGGGACTGACACCGTCTTTCGCGTAGGCTTCGCACGCCGAGATTCAGATTTCCTATCACGGCAGCGAAACACGGTATCTGTCCCTGATCCCTGCGGAACGGAAAGACCAGCCATGTTGGATGCCATTGAACGGGCGCGTGCGGAACGCCGCCTCGCGGTGCGGCTTGCCGTCGTGCTGCTGATCCTTGTCGCGGCACTGTACGCCTTGTGCGGAGTTCCGCGCGGCAGCGCGCCCCCGCCCTCCGCGCCCGCACCTGCGGCGGAGACGGCGCTATGAGTGCGCGCCTACCCATCCTGGGACGCGTGCTGATCACGATGCTCCTGTTCGCGTGGCCGTTCGGCGGACTCCTCTACATCCCCATCGCCGGATACTCACTCACCACGCTTCTGATGCTTGCGCTCATCGCAGTCTGCATGCTCCACATGGCCGCGACCCGCACGGCGCGCATTCCGTTTGAACTCGCGTGGCCGGTGCCCATCCTCATTATCGCGGCCTGGATCGCGCGCGGACAGGGCAATGCGTGGAACCTGACGCTGGGCCTGCTTTCGTACTTGGCCGTCGTGCATTTCGTGGAAAGCGGCAACACATCAGCCTCCCTGTTGCGCTTGACGGCCACCGCAGGCGCCCTGCTGGCGGTGACTTGTCTCGCCGCACAAGCGTTGGGTGTGCTCCCCATGCTGTTTACGCAGACGCCGTTCGACGCGGTGCCGGCCATTTCGTTCCTTGCGCCGGACGCGCTCGCTCCCGAGGTCTCCGCGCTATTCGTGACCACATTCACTATCTCGTTGATTGCGTTATGGCACGGATGCCGCACTGCCGGCCGAATGCCTTGGCTGACTCTGATTGTCCTGGGCGCATTTCTCCTAGAGGCGCTGGCCTTTAACGTGCCGCGCGTGGTGATGGCATTCGCGAACGACTACTACGAGCTGCCGAATCGAAATCCTCTTCAGTGGATCGCGCTGGCCCTGTGTGCGTGGCTCTTCGCGCGCGCGGGCGCGAAGGCTGTGGTTCGGCTGCGCGAGCAAGGCGCCTCTGGCCACTCCGCAGTACTGCTTGCGGGCGCGGCGTTCCTCTGCTTTGCTGTACTTCCCACGGGGGAATCCGTCGGACCGTTTCTTGTGCTTGGGGTTCTGGCGATGGGTGGACGGGCAGGACAGGACACCGCGCGCCCCACAACGCGCGAGGCCCTCTCAGCGATTCCGGTTGCCACGTTGGCCCTCTTGAACCTGATCCATGTATCGCCCGAAAACACAACAGATCCCCGCAACTACGAAGCATCGCTGCGGCGCGCCGTGCAGAGCGGACACCTGGAACGCGCTTGGGAACACATGGACGCATTGGACTCGCAAGGCCTTCAGGAACGTCGTGTGTGCTTCTGGCGTGCACGAATCGCGTTGGAGTATCACAGGCCTTACCTCGCTTCTCGCGAGTTTGCGGGAGCGCTGCACCGCTCTCAGGTGCGGCAATTACTCCCTCCACCCACAGAAGACGAGGTGAGCGCGTTTCTTGTGCGCCTGCGTGATTACTGTTCCTCGATGCCCAATCCGGAGCGCGTGCTGGCATACGAAAGGGCCCTGATCGCCGCAGGACGATTGGAAGACAGCATAGCGTTGCTCTCGAGAAAGGCCAAGACAATGCCTGAGGAAACGCCAATCGCCGAAGCTGATGTTCTGTATTCGGCGTTGGCTCGGTATGTCAACCTGGGCATTGACGAGAGATCCCTGCTCAGGGCCATTTCCCCCGGCCAATGCCAGGCTTTACTGCGCGCCTGTGGCGTCAATTTTCGCGCGGGGGTCTTGCCTGCGGGAAAAGGGCCGATCTTGTGCTCTGTTGAATTCTGGGTCAAGGATATCGTCTCTGAGATCGGCGACGGTTGGGGCATGTCTTACGTGAAGGACGAAAAGACTCCCGACTACTCGGCGCCGCCCTTTGCCGCGCGTTGGGAGGTCGGCTCAGATGCTCCACCGATACTATGCACGCTTATTGCCACGCCAGACCCCT
>JADLGB010000301.1 GCA_020849535.1 Candidatus Hydrogenedentota bacterium | reverse complement strand
GATCCCGGCGGCGCGAATGTCTCCCAATACTTCATCTACGACAACGACCGCATCGTCCAGGAGTTGAACACCAGCGGCGCACTCGTCGCCGAATGGGTGTACGGCACCTACGTGGACGAAATCCTCGCGATGTTCCGCGACACCGACGGCCAGCCGGGATTCGAGACCTATTACTACCTCCAGGATGACCTCTACAACGTCATCGGTTTGACCGACGCGAACGGCAACGTCGTCGAACGGTACACCTACAACGACTACGGCGCGCCCACGGTCTGGATCGAAGACAGCCAAAACCCCGGCACCTGGATCGAGAACGCGCCGAACGGCGTACCCGCGTCCAGCGTCGGCAACCCCTTCATGTTCACCGGCCGCCGCTGGGACGAAGTCCTCAGCCTCTACGACTACCGCACCCGCTACTACAACCCCTACCTCGGCCGCTTCCTCCGCATCGACACCATCGGCCTCTGGGGCGACGCCAACAACCTCGGGAATCCGTATGCGTATGTCGGGAATAACCCCTGGTCGCGCCTGGACCCGTGGGGGCTGACGAGTGCTGACGTAGACCCGCAGCTCATTGCTACGATACAAAATGTGGCGGACGAAGTAATGGCATTGACGCCAACAAGCCGGAAGACAGGCATGGAACTGACTGATCCAATGGCGAAGGGACGGTTTTGGCATCGGGAGTTTCAGGCGAGACTTGAAGCGTTGAACGATCCACGTATCGCTACCGAATACGCAATCGATAGCGCTGGCATCACGGTGGGAAGAAGGAGAGCAAAGAGCTTCAGAAGTCCCGACGTAATAATACTGAAAAAAGGCCAGAGCATTCAGAGTATCATGGACAGCGGTGGTTTCCTGCCAGGCCACGTTGATGCAGTCATTGATCTTAAGACTGGCAAGACCCCGATGGTAGCCGATTGGCTTCAGGATGTATCTCAATGGCTCAACATTTCTGAAACCGATATCCATCAAGCTGGGCCGGGACTCAAGGTTACCGACATGTTCAAAGCGGCACGAGCAAAACGGGCACGGTTAGGTTCGGCGATTGCCAAGAGAGGCGGAAGGAAGATTGTTGGCAAGGCGCTGATAATCGCAGGTGTCGCCCTTGCGTACCAGGATGCAAAGGCGCAGGGGTGGGAAGAAACAGACGCACAGATTTATGCGCTCTCATCGGTTGTTGGCCTGGATCTCGCGATTGACGCAGCGATCCTTGGAAATCAGGAATTTTGGGATTTCGCTGGCAAAGTCGCGTATAACAATGTAACCTCTGAACATCTTGAGCAACTAGAGGAATTGTTTCTAGATGAGTCTGAAGTCGATGCCCAAGGCTACTATGATTCGCGTTATCTAGAATTTGTCGTCCCCGATTATCGTAGTGGTCGCACCCCGAGGGCGGGCGATAGCGGAGCCTTCATTGAGCCATAGTGCAGGGCAGAAAGTCGAAGAAGGGAGAACTTCAACAGTTGTCAGTCCAGCTTATTGTTGAATCTGCAGGCTCCGCCCTGATGAGGTTGTCGTACCAAAATGTCGCAGAGAAGCGTGCTGCACTCAATGCGTTTCGCCGGGCAGTCGAGGAGCATAGTCGCTCGACAAGTTTGGACTATGGACTTTCAAGCGCCATCAGGTCCTTTGACTTGACCGTTCGGGAACTCGATGCTTTGTGCGATGTGGTGGAACGCGCGGAGCCTTCATGGGAAAAGGTGATTAATGCTTCGGTCTTCCTTCCGACTCTCAATCCCGACGAGCGGTTTCACTACTTGTTCACGTTCTCGTTTGCGGAAGACGATTTAGTGTGGCCCATTGCAGACTTGAATTCCCTCCGCGAGGTTATCGAGTGGGCAAGTCATCATGGGGAAGCGCAAGCTGTGGAGGAGCCGGATCAACTGCGCGAAACGCTTTCAAGCTTCTTGATGGCTATCGAAGCAGCACGAGACGCGAATTATTTGTTATATTATAGCATATAAAGCCATCGTTTAATGCCTTGCGGCATTAGCGGTGCCGAATGGGTGTACGGCACGTACATCGACGAAATCCTCGCGATGTTCCGCGACACGGACGGGCAACCGGGATTCGAGACCTATTTCTACCTCCAGGATGACCTCTATAACGTCATCGCCCTGACGGACGCGAACGGCGCGGTCGTCGAACGCTACACCTACGACGACTACGGCGCGCCGACGGTCTGGATCGAAGACAGCCAAAACCCCGGCACCTGGATCGAGAACGCGCCGAACGGCGCCCCCGTCTCCGACTTTGGCAACCCCTTTATGTTTACGGGCCGCCGCTGGGACGAAGTCCTCAGCCTCTACGACTACCGCACCCGCTACTACAATCCCTACCTCGGCCGTTTCCTCCGCATCGACACCATCGGCCCCTGGGGCGACGCGAGCAATTTGGGGAATCCGTATGCGTACGTGGGGAACAACCCCTGGTCGCGCCTTGACCCGTGGGGCGAGTGGGGGCTGTGGGAATGGCTGTTTGGTATGCCGGAGGCAGAGGCATGGGATGAACAATGGGCCATAAACAAGGACAAGCTGGCGGTCCACGAAGCCCGGAGCAATCGAGCAGCCCAGCGTGGTCCAAGGGAACTCGATCCTCGATGGGCGGCATACGCTGACCCAAATTCCAATGTGGGGACGACCACCGCAACTGAGAGCAGATGGCAGGAAGGGACGATTGGAACAGCTGCCGTTGTCCTACCGATTGTGGTAACTGCGGGCGAAATCGTCGGAGAAGAGATCGTCTTTCTCCCCTTGGAGGCCCTTACGGCAGGGGGCGTTAACCCAGCCAGCCGAAGATCCATCACCACAGGTGGGAGGCTGCTTCTCCAACAAATTGCCGGCCGTTTTGCCCGGCGTAATGCGGGCGACGCCGTCGAGGAGATACTCATTCCCGGCGTTGGCTGGGCCGTGAAACGGGGTGACGAAGTCTTCGTTGACACCCGGCAACTTAGTCACGCGCAACTCGACGAGTTGCGAAGATTCGCGGACTTGGGCCAGGATGGTGTTGACCGTGCATTACGCGTAGCCCGAATTACGCCAGGTTCACTGCCAGCGGACGAAGAGGTCGCCGTTTTGAATAGCCTTAGTCACATAGATGCCGGCACCAAACCAACCGGTGCCCTTGCGAAGAAATGGGGCGTGCGCTTTAAGAACTGGGGGAATGATCTGCCAGGAGGAGTGGGGGATGCGTCACCCTATTTGGAGTATCGCGTGGCACCGGCTTCAGGTACGTCAGGCGCTGGTCCTCGCAGAATAGTTGTTGACGAGCTTACCGGCGAAATCTTCTATAGTTGGACCCACTATGGCGATACCGGAAGACCGGCATTCGTACAAATACGGTGATCATGGAGAAGGAACTACAGCGAGGCCTTCGTCACGTGGAGGCTACCGACCTTGATGAGGTGTATCGGTCTGCTAAACGCGGCGGGTGGGTGTTGTTCAAACTGGACGGGAAAAGGGTCGCTGACAAGGCTGCGTTCTTTGATTGTGTGCGATCCTGTTTGCCGATGGACCCGCCATTGGAAGGGAACTCAAGTTGGGACGCTTTGTCCGATTCACTATGGGGCGGGCTTGATGCGCTCGAGGTCCGTAAGATTCTCATCGTGTGGACGGACGCACGCATTATGATGACGAAATCGCGTTCCGAGTACGGAATCGCGGAGGATATTCTAAAAGACCTGCCTGAATCTCTGGGGCGATTGGAGGATACTTATAACAATATCAAAACAGTATGCATCGTCATTGTCCCATAGGTGGAGGTGGTAGGATCCAAGATCCGATTAAGGAGACACAATCCTGAATTGCCCTCCGGTATTGGAGCGGGCACGACCCGGCGGACCCGGACGGGGATGCGGACACCGACCCGGACCATTTCGATCCGGAGTATTACGCGCAGGTGATCCTGCGAGCGACGCCGTATCCACTCGACGGCCCGTACACGGGGCACTGGAAGTTCCTGGCGCTGGTGATTCAGCCGGACGGCATCTACCTGCGCGAGTGGGATAAGGATGAAGTCACGGAGTTGGGCGGCGCCGCGGTGGCCATCCCGAAGGAGCAGTGGCACGCCGTCACAATCGAGTTGAGCGGGGCCGACGGCGAAACGGTCACCGTCAAGCAGGCGCTCCATAACGTGAGCGAAACGCAGTCCATCGAGGCCACCACAACCATCACCGAGGGCGAGTACATCGGGTTCGGCGTGGGTGAGAAGGCGAACTTCCGCTTCGATGACGTGGGCACGGACAAGCCCGTCGCGGGCGGCATCGCCCTGCGCTACCACTACGACGCGTACGGACGCGTGGTCGGCCGCACGCTCGATCCCGGCGGCGCGAATGTCTCCCAATACTTCATCTACGACAACGACCGCATCGTCCAGGAGTTGAACACCAGCGGCGCACTCGTCGCCGAATGGGTGTACGGCACTTACGTGGACGAAATCCTCGCGATGTTCCGCGACACCGACGGGCAACCGGGACTCGAGACCTATTACTATCTGCAGGACGACCTGTACAACGTCCTCGGGTTGACGGACGCCAACGGCAACGTCGTCGAACGCTACACCTACGACGACTACGGCGCACCGACGGTCTGGATCGAAGACAGCCAAAACCCCGGCACCTGGATCGAGAACGCGCCGAACGGCGTACCCGTCTCCGATTTTGGCAACCCCTTCATGTTCACCGGCCGCCGCTGGGACGAAGTCCTCAGCCTTTACGACTACCGCACGCGGTACTACAACCCCTACCTCGGCCGCTTCCTCCGCATCGACACCATCGGCCTCTGGGGCGACGCGAGCAATCTCGGGAACCCCTACGCCTACGTCGGGAACAACCCGTGGTCGCGGCTGGACCCGTGGGGGGAACAAGCAGGGCATTTGTATTTAAACAAGAGTCCCGAACTCAAAGATATCTACCTTGACGGGTACGAAGGCTCCGCCGAAGAACTGCACAGGGTTAACACGTACAACTCAGCCATAGCTGGTACCTCGGGTGCGGTACGCGCCGCCACCAGTTTAACCACGGACGACGCCCATGCGGTGTTGGACGCGCTCGGGTTGGTCCCGGTCGTTGGATTGATCTTCGACACCACGAACAGTGCGTGGTACTATGTGGAAGGCGACCCTGTCAACGGTACAATCAGTGCGGTCTCGGCGATTCCCGCTATCGGGGAAGCAAGCGGCATCGCCAAAGCGCTCGGCGTAAGCGCTGGGGCCTATGCCGTATATAAAACATGGGTCCGAGGCACAGAGTATTATTACATCATCAAGAATACCGACGTCGCCGCGGCCGAGGCCAAACGCGTTGTCCCAAAGCATCGACTCCCCGCGTCGGCAAATACCTTTGATAAGGCCGGTGATGCGGCACGTATCGCCCCACAGGGGGGAGTAAAACGATGGAAGCCTGGCGACGATGTCTATACACCAACTAAATATGGTGCGCCTTCGGACTCTACAATTAGAAGACGATCTTGGAGAAATGAAGCATTAAATCCAACTCGAGCTGATTATAAGCCAGAAGATTTTGAGAGAATGAGAAGTGGGCTTCCACCACAAAGATACAATCCAGATAAGCCTGGAACAGAATCAATGGAGTTATCTCACGAACCGATCCCTACGCGGGAAGGCGGTATTCAAACCGTCCCTCGGTGGCCTCAAGAACATGCAGAAGTAGACTCATATAGGAGGCCTGGTTACTAAGATGGAGAAATCACTGCAATATCGATTCTTGGAATCACATGGCAATCCGCTTCAAATTGGTAATATGAAAGTTATTCAGTGTGATCGACTTGCAATAAGCAAGGGCATTGTAAAACTGCGCTTTCTCAGTGAAGCTACCGGAAAACAAGGCGTTGCTTTAAAAGCTAAGAAAGGTGGAATTAGAATGTCCGATGGCAAAAGAGTCCAGCGATTAAATATCTGGCATGAAACAAACTTGCCACCAAATGTTGAGTATGAAGTAGAATGCCCCACGGGGGAGTTAACGTTGTGGAATATCTATCGCATGCAGCATCCAGATGGCTCAATGACCGAGGATGAGTGGACAGGAAATGCTGGAATGATAATTGTCGAGCAAAAAAATGGATACCGCAGATATGGGTGTAGCGACTCCTTCGATACATTTTCACCTGCTAATTTGGAATTTGAGGTTGAATGGGACAATTTCAGTGTTAATGGCAAGTCCAGCGGTGGAGCGAAGTGACTAGGTGACAAGTGCCAGGACATGGTGGACAGTTTGAGTTAGGGAAATTAGGAGGACAAAACACGAAATTGTCGTCGCGGAATGGGTGTACGGGACCTACATCGACGAAATCCTCGCGATGTTCCGCGACACCGACGGCCAGCCGGGATTCGAGACCTATTACTACCTCCAGGATGACCTCTACAACGTCATCGCCCTGACCGACGCCAACGGCGCGGTCGTCGAACGGT
>JADLGB010000300.1 GCA_020849535.1 Candidatus Hydrogenedentota bacterium | reverse complement strand
TTCTTGAGGACGCGGCGTATCATGTCGATGCTGACGCCGGGGCATTGGCGCTGGAGGTCGCCGATGCGGAATGGCCCATTTGCCTGTTCGATGGATCGGAGTACCAGCGCCGTCTTCTCGCCTCGCGGGGCCGGAATCTGTGCGATCCTCTCCTCAAGCTCCCGGTACGCGGTCTTGAGGATGAACAAGAGGAAGTTCACGTAGGGCCAGGGGTCGTGCCGGCCTTTGTGCCACCCTTGCGAACTCTGCTCCAGGGTCTCGTAGTACCGCTCTTTGTTCTCCTCGATAAGCCGCTCGATGCTGATGTATCGGCCCACCTCATAGCCGAGGTGATAGCATTGGAGCAGCAACAACAGACGCGAGGCCCGGCCGTTCCCATCGCGAAAGGGATGGATGCAAAGGAAGTCGAGATTGAAGGCAGCCAACGCAAAGAGCGGATGGATCGTTTGTTCGCGAAGGCAGGAATCCCAGCATTCCACAAGTTCCGCCATGTGCGCGGGTGTTTGAGCCGCCGGGACGGTCTTGAAGCGGACACGAACACGCCCATCAGGATACTTCTCGATGATGTCGCTGTCCTTCTCCTTGTACTGTCCCGCATCTCCGGCACTGCCACGGGCCAACCGATGAAGTTTGAAGATGGTCTGCTCGGAAACCGGAAGATCCGCGCCTTCGCGGTGAATCAGCGTGAGCGCCTCGCGGTATCCGCGCAGTTCCTCTTCGTTGCGGTCGCGAAGGTGCGGCTTTCCGAAAATGATGGTGCCGATGCGCGCCTGGTCCACTTCAACGCCTTCGATGCGGTTCGACGAAACCGCGCTTTCGATGAGGGCGTGTTCGCGCAGCGCTTTTAGACGCTGCGGAGCTTGCCGGGTGAACAGTTCCTGCTTGCCGCGCGCCTCTCCGAGGGTGGCCAGGTACCACGCCGCGGACGTGGGGACAGCCGCGAGTTCCTGCGAGAACATGCGCAGCGTCATCATGGTTCTGACCCACCGTACGGCGGGTGGTCCTCGTGGACGCGCATAGGCTGGATCATCGCGTTGAATACATGGAAGAGATGTAAACAGTGACTATCGCTTGCGCCGTGGGACTGCCCCTTGGGCCGTGCGGGAGATTCACTAGCGTGAGGTGTCACTTTGCACTCCCCGAACTCTCGTGGTAGCTGAAATTATCGTACTATCATTCCGCCTTAGGCACAAGTGGCCGGAGAAAAAGTGAAGAAAAGGGCAAGAATTGCCCAAAGATCTGAGAAGAGTGCTCATTCTGTTCGCCCGCCGCTTTCCCGTTGGTCCGTGCGTGAGATTCATTCGTGTGAGGTGCCGCTTTGCATCCCAAAAGCTCGTAGCAGCTCGTCTCTTGCGTCGAATGCGGATGAAGAGAGTGAACGCACCGGACCGAACGCGACGTAAGTCTGTCTCACCACGAAGCCGCGAAGACCGCGAAGCAAAGACCAGGATTGCGTCTTTCTTCCTTCGCGTCTTCGCGCCTTCGCGGTAATGCACTCTTCTCTTTCAACCCCACGATGACCACGGGGACACGGGGATCTGTAGGGATTGGAGTTCAAACTCATCCGGTCAATCCTGTCATCCTGTCCGAGAAACTGCATTGACATTGAGAATGACTGGATGAGGATAGACCCCCGTCTCATCCGCCCCCCCGTGTCCCCGTGGTCGATCTGCGCCGGTGTTTCGTATGTAGCGGGCGAGGTGTACCGTCGCGTCTTTCACTTGAACGAGGCGCTGTGCTGCCGCGCTCGGAGAGCGAGGCAGTACTGAAGGGCGTTCCGCCTGGTGGTTTTCCGCGTTACTCTGCGAACTTCGCGCCTCTGCGTTGGCGATGGATTGAAGACCATGGGCAGGATGCCCATGCCACCTCGGGGCAACCGGTCAATTCTAGAGCGAAGCCAGCCATGCGCGCATGGCTTTGGGGTCTTCGCCGAACATGAGCGAACCGGGAACGATGTAGTCGGCGCCCGCTTCGTGGATCAGGGGCACGGTGTGACGGCGGATGCCGCCGTCGGCCTCGATTTCGGTGGGCAGCCCTCTGGACTGGATGATGCGCCGCGCTTCCCGGATGCGCTCGGGCACGGAAGGGTCCATGCCGGCGCCTTTGATTCCGATCTCGGTGCCCAGCAGGCACAGGATGGAGAGGTCTTCCCAGTACGGGTCCAGGAGCGACAAGGGCTGTTTGAGACTCAACGATATCCCCGCGAACTTGCCGTGGGACAGGATGGCGTCGAGCACCGCGCGCGGTTCATCCTGGGAATCGAGGTAGATGATGAATCCATCGGCCCCGGCCTCCACGAAAGGCTCTATCCAGTGCAGGGGATGGGTCGTCATGAGATGGACCTCGAAGGGCAGGGCGGTGTGCGGCCGCATCGCCTTCACCTGATCGGGAAAGAAGAGCAGCGCGGGCGTGTAGTGGCCATCCGCGACGTCGATGTGGAATCGCTCGGAATAGGGTTCAACGCGCTTGATGTCGGCCGCCAGATTGGCCAGGTCCGCCGACCATAGCGAGGTGGAGCATTTCAGCATGGGGGTCCTTTTCGTTAACGGTCTATATGCTGCGCGAAGAATTCGATCACGTGGCGCTGCACATCGCGGGTGTGCGCTTCCAGACTGGAGGATTTTGAGGTAATCTCCCGCAGCTCCGCGCCGGGGATTGCCGCAGCGATCGTGGTGCCGAGTTCGTGCGGATGCAGGGGGTCCCACTGGTTCACAAGCACGAGCGTGGGCACGCCGATTTGAGACCACAGCGCGCGGTCCGCGCACGGCACGTCGTGCGGCATACGCTCCAGCCGCACCACGGCATCCTCCGCGCGGGGATTGTCGAACTGACTGAGCGCGGTCTGCGCCACATCGGGAGCCTCGGCGCGAACCCGCGTGTACTCCTCGGATTGCAGGAAGCGTTCCCGGCCCTCGCGGCTTCCGTACCGGCGGATCAGCGTCGCGATGCGGGTGAGAATGTCCAGATTCCCGGGCATGGGTGCGTCGAGCCAGGCCGGCCGGGAGAGCACCAAGCCGCAGACGCGTTCCGGGTAGCGCGTGGCGATGTTGAGCGCGACACCGGCCCCCATGGAAATGCCCCCGGCCACGGCGGAACCCAGCTCGAGATGATCCATGAGCGCCACGACATCATCCGCAAACGCGTTGAAGGAGATCTTATCCTCCGGCCCCACGGGCTGGGTGTCGCCATGCGCGCGGCAATCCATCGCAATCAAGCGAAAGGGAGGCGTGTCGCCCAGGAATTCCTCGAAGAAGCCGAACGGCTGGTGCACATCGCCACCAAGACCGTGCTGGAAGACGAACGGCGTTCCGGTGCCTGCGTCGCGATAGAAGAATGAAATGTCGTCACGCGCGAAGGTCGGCATTCGGCGTCCTCTGCTTTTGCGGTCCGCACTCCAGGGCATTCAACTTGCCGCGGAGGAAAGCCACACTTGGGTCGACTTCCGATTCCTGAAGGCTGTGCAAGATCAAGGGCCCCTTGTACCCGATGCGATCCAGCAACTCGATGTACAGGTCGTAATTCAACAGACCGTTTCCGGCAGCTTCTTTCCCTGCTTCGCCGTCGGCGCTAAGATCTTTGGCGTGCGCCAAGACGACGGAGTCGCCGAGGAGGTCGAAGGCCTCGCGCAGAACACCTGCCATATGGGGCAATTCTCCTCGATGAAAGAGATTCGCAGCGTCGATCACGACTTTTAGGTGCGTCGAGCGCATTTCATCCAAAAGGCGCCGTGCCTTGCGCGCCGTATCGATGACATTCGAGATCTCGGGTTCGAAGGCAAGAGACACCTGATACTGCCCGGCGATGTGAAGCGCCTCGGCCATGCCGGTACGCAAGTCCGCCCAGGCGCCCGGGCTGTCATTGTCGGGGTGACGCCGCCAGAGACTCTCCGGATCGCGCGTGCCGGTGCTCAAGGTGATGATCGAGGTGCCGAGTCGCTTGCACGCGCGCGCCAGCACATGCAGCCGGCGCATGCCGAGATCGCGGACCTGATGGTCGGGGTGAATCATGTTGAACGTCCCGGAAACCGCAGCCATGACGATTCCGCGCGTGCGGAGCGCATCGCAGATCGCCTCACTCTGGCTATCCTCGATGCTGTCGGGCATGCTGGGGAGTTGGGCACAGGACATGTTGAACTGGACGGATCGAATGCCGTGCGCGACGACGGCATCCAGGGTTTTTTCCAGCGAAGGCCGCACAAACGTCTTGGCGAAAATCCCGATATGCATGATGTTACACTCCGCCCGTGGCGTCCGCGAGGCGGATCCGCTCCCCCGTTTCCACCGAACGCGCGATAGCCACCATGGCCCGCACGGCGGCGGCCCCATCATCTACTGTAGCACCGATTGAGGGTTCCCCGTCGAGAATGGCGCGGGCAAATCCCTCCAACTGCAGTTTGTACGTGAACGCGTCTTCACCGAGCACGCGGCGAAACTGCCGGTCTTTGACACTGAAGCACTCCACCTCTCCGCTCTTGTAGAACCAGGGAAGCGGGATCCTTCCATAAATGCTGCCAAATTCGCCGTAGATTTGAAAGCCTTCCTGAAAATCCCCGCGCAGCGGGATCGTCAAGTCGAGGTGACCGGCGCCCCCATCCGCGAACTCCGTGTCCACAAACCAGCAATAGGCGTTGAATCGTTCCACGAGCCGGGCGCGCACGGCCTCGATGGGGCCCCCGAGGAAGCGCGCGGTATCCACCAAATGGCTGCCGTGGGCGAGCATGAAATAGCGGCGCTTGTCAGCTTTGGGATCCTCGCTCGACCGAATCGACGCGGCACTGGTAAGCGGAATCGGCTGCACGTTGTCCGTCATGGTGTAGCGCAGCGTCGAATCGCAGTACCAGCCTTTGTAGGCCATCCGCTGGCCCATTTCGTTCTGGATGAACTCGTGCGCGAACGCCACACCGGGATCGTAACGGCGGTTCGTACCCACCTGCAACACGAGTCCGGAGGTCCGGACTACGGAGCGCAGCGCGTCGCATTCCTCGACGCTCACCCCTAGCGGCTTTTCCACAAACACATGCTTGCCCGCGGCGATGGCTTGCCGGCATAGCGGCACGTGGAATGTGTCGCCCGTGGCCACGATGACGGCTTCCACTTGCGGATCCGCGAGCAGGTCTTCGTAACGCGAATAGGTTGCGCGGGGCCCGTGGACGGCGGCCATCTTCGCCAGCAGGTCCGGCGCGACATCGCAGATCGCGTGGAGTTCCGTGTTGCGGCCCTTTCGGCAGGCCTCGAAATGGGCGAACTGGGCAATGGGACCGCATCCCACCACCCCGATTCGCAACAGTCTTTTCTCCTTCGCGATCACAGACTCTCCGGATATCGCTGCCGCAACGCCTCGCGCAATGCTGTCAGTCCTTCCTTATCGGCAATGGTCTTGAGGGCCTTAAGGTGCTCGTCACTGCTGACGCCCCTGATGCCGCCCGACCGATGCACATCGAGTGCCTGCCGCATGGCTTCCGCACCAAGGCGCGGATCGGGTTTGCCTTGGGCATTCTTGATGGAATTGATGGCCGAACCCGCTAGGAAGAGAACGCTCGGCGAGATGCTCCGCTGCTCCACGTCCTGCAGGTTGAGAATGATGTTTCCCTGGTCCAAGCCGCCCGCACGGACAATCATGCTTGGTTTGATTCCTGGCAACGGGCGGATGAGCGTGGCTTCGGACGCGCGCCACTCCTCGCCGTAGGGCCGCAAGAAAGGCGCGCCTGCCTTGATCGGAGCGGTCTGCCGGAAATCGATGCCGTCCATGCGGGCAAATAGGTCGATGACTTCCCGCCAGATCGCGCGTGTGCGCGTGCCGATACCCGCGTTGTGTCCATAAATGGCAGGAGGACGCGCCATATGCTTCGTCGCCTCGCGCACCATGCGGACCGTGCCCGTGGCAAAAGTCTCGCTGAACATGACGGCGGTGGCGCCTGCCTCCAGCACCGCATGGACCGTCTCCAGGATTTCGTGTGGCGCCCCGGTGACGTGCGAGGCGAAGAGCAATCCCAACCCCCCGCGTTGGCCGCGCGCACGTTCGATGCCGCCGGCGGCGCGGCGTGCGCGTTCGGCGGCCGGCGAGTAGTCCAAGCGGGGATAGAGATCTTCATCTTCCTTCACGAACAGGAACAACGGGCACTGAGCCGCCTCTTCGACAAGAAACTCGACGTCGTCCGCGGTGATACCGGCGGTGGGCTTGAGGATGGTCCCAAACGCGGGTTGGCTTGGCGCGAACCCCGTCAACTGCCTGACTCCTTCAGGACCGTAGGCCGGCCCGGGAAACGAGCGGATGATGCGTTCCGGGATCTGAATGGCGACGAGCCGCGCGTCCTGGCGCTCGTACAGGTCGAATATGCCAGCCCCGGCCAGGGTGTGCAGGATGTCGCACGACGTCACATGGCCGTCCGGGTGCTCCATCATCTTCAGGGGAAACGCCACATGCGCGAGGCCGAGGCGTCCCGTCGCGTCGAAAGCATCTATACCGGCCGGTTTGGCCGAACATTGGTCGAGCAACGAGCCAGGAGGCGGATTGTGCACACCGCTCGCGGCGAGATAGCTGATCTCCTCCGCGGCGCCTTCGAGCTTGCTGGTCCGCAGCGCGAAGAAATAGGTGGCCACGATATAGTCGTCGAGCGTGGGCGGCGGCACCTCCGCCAGGCGGTCCGAGACTACCCGGCGAAGCAACGCCTCGCGCTCGTCCACGTCATGCCACAACGTGGCCGCAGTTGCGCCGTCTATTCTGCCCAAACCCACTGTGAGCCCCCTCACCCTGAATATCCGCAGCATATCATATGCAACGATTGAAAGCTAAACCACCGGAACACGTGCCCGGCAGGACAAATCGTACAGGCCAGCGGACCTCAAGCTGTTTTCTGAATGCGCATGAAGCTACAATCGTGCGTCCCTCGAAGCAATCCGCATTCCGCGGCGAGGAAAGAAGATCGGAATATATGGGTGAAGGAAAGAGGCTCGCGAGTACCGAGTTCTCCGGCCCCACAACGGCGTGAAGCGATCGGGTAGCGCATGTTTCCGCCCGATCTTTTGTCTTGGTATACGTCCGGGGACGTGGGTTGGGTGATTTCAGCCCGTAAGGGCGAAGGATAATAGCCCAGCGATTCATCGCTGGGTAGCGGGATAACCAGATGACGAGTCCCGTCAGGGACGGCAGAGCCGGCGAGGTATCATAGAAAGACGGCGTTCAAGGAAAGACTAGAGGTTTTGCATGAGAAGCGGCGTGAAACACGTGGTAAGGGTACTGGAGTGGACTCTTTCGCCCCTGCCGGGGCTTTGGAGGTATGGGGTCCCGCGGACCCAGCGATGAATCGCTGGGCTATTATCTTTCGTCCCTATCGGGACTTTTTCCGGACCAAGATATTTGTGTGGCAGCCGCGTTATCGAAAGCATCGAATTCTCCAGACACACAGCGGCGTGAAGTGACCGAGCAAGGCATGTTTCCCCCTGAGCCTCCGTCTTGGGGTAACTCATATAGCGACGAGTCCGGCGAAAACTTCCACGGAAACCGGGAAAGACATTGAGAATGTCCGAAAACACACGGGAAATGGTATCCGAGAACTCGGTAATCTCAAGGAAGAAAGCGCTCGTCATTTTCGACATGGACGGCACCCTGTTTCAGACGCAGAGCGTGACCATCCCCGCCGTGCAGGACACCCTGTCGGGATTTGGGCTGCCTGTGCCGGAGGCGGATGCGATAGCCTCGTATATCGGGCGGCCCGTCCCGGAGTATCACGCGTGGCTCGCGAGTTTGTGTCCCCCGGGCCTCGTTGCCGCTGTCATCGCCGCGGCGGACCGGCGCGAGATCGACCTCGTGCGTGAAGTGGGCGATGTCTTTCCCGGCGTGCACTCCATGCTGGACCGGCTTCGCGGGGAAGGATACGCCTTGGCCATGTCCTCCAATGCGCCGGAAGACTATTTCGACGCCGTGCTGGACACCCAGGTCCTCCGTGCGTACTTCCATCCCGCTCTGTGCCGGGGCGCACGTTTCGCCGGCAAAGTGGAAATCGTCGGGGAAATCCTCGCACAGCACGCCACGCGTCTCTTCGCAGTGGTGGGCGATCGGAAAGACGATATCGAAAGCGCGCGCGCGCATGGCGGCCGCGCCATCGCGGTGACCTATGGATTCGGCAGTGTGGCGGACTTGGAGAACGCGGATGCGCACGTCGATTGCGCCGCGGCAATTCCGGATGCATTGACGCGCGTGTTGAACTTGCCGCGCACCCGATCCGGCAATTCGCCGGCCTGACGCCGGATCAGCGATCGCGGTCGACGATGTACCGCGCGAGGCCCCGAAACGAATCCGCTTCGCGTCCAAACGGAACCAGCGCGGCAACGGCGGCATCCACGGATTCGCGGGCTAGCGCACGCGCCCTTTCCAGACCAACGGCCGCGGGGTACGTGGACTTCTCACGCGCTTCATCACTGCCGATGGGTTTCCCAAGTGCCTCTTCCGTGCCCGTGACGTCGAGAACATCATCGGCTATCTGAAACGCCAGCCCGATGTGTTCGCCATACCCCGTCAAAGCGCGTAATGCGTCCTCCCCCGCACCGCCCAGCATGGCGCCGGAGCGGACAGCCACCCGGATCAAAGCGCCCGTCTTCTTCCGGTGCAGGTGCTTCAATTCGTCAACGGAAAGCCGCTTTCCCTCGCTTTCCATGTCGATGACCTGGCCACCTACCATGCCTTCCACACCCGCCGCTCGCGCGATTTCCGCCACGACGGCGGCGTTGCCGGATTGAGCCGCCACGTCGAACGCCATGGTAAGCAATCCGTCGCCGGCGAGTATCGCCATGGCTTCTCCAAATACCCGATGCGAGGTGGGTTTGCCGCGGCGCAGGTCGTCGTTGTCCATGGCCGGCAGATCATCGTGGATGAGCGAGTAGGTGTGGATCATTTCGAGCGCGCAGGCCGCGGGCAACGCGGGCGTATCGGCGCCGCTCACGATTTCGCACGCGCCCAGCGCCAACGCGGGGCGAAGCCGTTTCCCTCCCGCGAACAAGCTGTACCGCATCGCCTCCCGCAGCGTTTCGGGCGCCTCGCTCCATGTGTGGAAGCAGCGTTCGAGAGCCGCCTCGGTCTTGATGGCCTTTGCATTCAGGAATTCAACGACAGGGGTCACGATGGCGCTCTCCATGCTGCTGCGGTTTCGGGGGCGCAAAAACGCCGGGCGCGGCGGCTCCTCACGCCCGGCGCGCCCCAGTGTATCCGGGCGCGGGGAGAGGCGCAAACTGCCGGGAATCGCACCGGGCATCCCCCACAAAGAAAAATGCACGCCAGGGGCCGAAACATCCAAACCGGCTTCCTAACGTGCGTTAACTGACCGATGACTCTTAAGGGCTCGCTGGGGCGTCTGCGGTCCCTAACCCTCGTGCTGGTGCAACATCCGGCTCGGGACCGAGCCGCCCACCACGAACTCCCTTAACAGTTGGGCCTGAGGCCCCGTAAGCTACTTCTTCTTCTTGGCGGCTGCCTTCTTTTTCGCCGCAGGCTTCTTCGCCGCAGGCTTCTTCGCAGCGGGCTTCTTCTTCGCTACGGCCTTCTTCTTCGCAGCGGGCTTCTTCTTCGCTGCGGGCTTCTTCTTCGCCGCCTTCTTTGCAAGTGCCATTCCTAGTCCTCCTTTCATGCTGCCTCTTACCCTCCGCTGCTGGCGGTATTGCGCGGGCCACCACGGGTGGCCTCAACCTGACCAGCACCGGCCCCCACGGGTGCCCGTGGGGAGTGCAACCAACGGGCAACGTGCCCGTGTTGGTCCTGTTGGCAAATCGTTTCAGCCCTCGAGTGCAACGAGGCGCTGCAACGGAACAAAAGGATTGTGACGCGATCCGGCCTGTTTGTCGCGAGTCATTCAGGACTCGCGGCGCCGTTTGTCCGGCGGCATCGTGTTTCGGGTGTAAGCCCCCGCTTCGGCCACCGTCACCTACCCCGTGTGGCGCGTGCCGCGCCTTCGAGTGGCTCGAAGAGATCGCAAGATGGTGTGGATTCGATGCGGGCGGGGAGATGCGCGCGTATCGCCGCGCGCTTCGCAAGACGGCCTTCTTGTCCTTCCCTTCCGCATGGTTCGGGTACGAACGCCATCCGAACGCATCCACGTTGTGGCGCGTAGCGCCGAGGCCCTTCGCCCCGCACGTGGGTGTCTGCGCCACCACAAATCGTATCCGCTCTTCAACTGTTTTGTGATGAGTGAGACGCTCGCTCGACTCATCATTTCGGCACTGCAACTGTCTGTGTCGCCACCCGATTCCGCGTGCGTGGCTTACCGTCTATATAAGTGTGTACCAAACAATTAAAAAAATAGCAAGCATTTTTTCTCGAAAACGGGAAAAAATTTCTGGCGTTCATTGCGCGTTCCGAACGCCTTCACCTGCATTTCAACTCCCTTCGAGGGTGCCGATCAGCCTTCACCTCTCGCGAAAACGCGCTCATCACCGTCATGAAACGCTGCATTGCGCACTGCGGCGCGTGCCGGATTGGGCATGCGCCCCGCAACTGTGGATCGGCACGAAAGCCCCATTCTTAAAGGCCGATCGCGCGATCGGTCTTTGCGCGCGCATTGATCGATGCGAGTCCGTATGCTAGAGTATCGCCACCCAATAGCGGCGTTCAGCCGGGTACGGGGGCGTGAGATTGCTCGGGCAGTCATAGCCTCCCGCGGGCTGCACGGGATGTGAAAACGAATCTCTGGACCGGGCGAGAAGCGAACGTGATTGCACGGCGCTTCATCCAAAACGCGGAGGTGGAAGACACCATGGCAGACACAGTAGCTGGCTTCTTCTCGGAACTGCAGAGCAAAGTCGACCCCGCCAAGATTGCGGGAATGAACGCCACATACCAATTCGCCATTTCGGGCGATGGCGGCGGAGACTGGCACGTGAAGATCGCGGATGGCGCCGCGCAGGTCGTCGCGGGTGTTGCGGAATCTCCAAGCATCACGCTTACCGCCAGCGCTGAGGACTGGCTGAAGATCGTTTCGGGCCAGCTCAGCGGTCAAACCGCGTTTCTGACCGGCAAACTGAAGATCAAGGGCGACATGAGCCTCGCAATGAAGCTGCAGAGCGTTTTTGCGCTGTAAACCATACGGATTGTGCGGTGGGGGAACTGCCCTGCGGGCGTTCCCCCGCGCCTTTTCCGGCGAGGATGAGTCGCCATGCGGCACGCTTTCAAGACGTTGACGGGGGTTCTCTTCTGCCTTGTCGCTCTTGGATGCGGCGCGCCGGACGAGACTCCCGCCTTCGGCACTCCCCAGGATCTCGCCCTGCTGACCACGGACACCGTCGAACTCGCCGCAACGCTCTATCCACCCGCCCGCAAGAATCCACCTGGACTCATCCTCGTTCACGATCGCTTGGGATCGCGCGCACATTTCGCCGCTTTTGCCGCCCGCGCGCAACGCGAAGGGTATCTTTCCATTGCGGTCGATTTGCGCGGACACGGCGGGAGCGTCCCTCGCAACGGCACGTCGCTGAATCCGCGTGCGTTTGCGCAAGATGACTGGATGCGGTGCCTGAGTGACCTCGAATCGGCGAAAAAGACGCTGCTGGAACGAGGCGCCGACCCGGACAATCTGGCCATGGTCGGCGCGGGACTCGGTGCGAACCTCGTCCTTCAGTACGCGTCGCGCGATGAGGAGATTCAGGCCATAGTGTTGCTCTCGCCTGGATTGTCGTACGAAGGAATCGAGGCGGAAGAAGCGCTCGCCCGCTACGGAAAACGCCCAACGCTGCTCGTGACTTCCACCGGAGACAGCTACGCCGCATCTACGTGCGAGGAACTGCACGCCAAGGCGTCCAGCCATTGTGAGCTTCGCGAGTACGATGGCGCCGCACATGGTGTCGATCTGCTGGATGCCGTCGAAATCTGCCCGCCGCAGATCTTCCTCTGGCTGGAGGGTATTCTCGGTAATGGCGCCGATCGAGAAGAGTCGGGGACTCGATAGCCGCATCGGGGATCGTGTTCTTGACCGGGCCGCACCTTCCCCCTATACTCACGCCGGATGCAGCGCAGCACCCGTGGGGAAACCATCCAAAGAGGCGGACACGAAAGTGAGTGACGAACATCGACCGGGATACTACAAGGATCGGGAAGGCAACTGGCAGCGGGATCGCCGCAAGAGTCCAGAGCGCCGGGCGGGGGGCGGCAGTGCGTTCACACACCACGACCGCCGCACGCTGAAGCGCCGTAAGGCCGACCTCGAGTTCCTCGAGCGCGAAACGAAGATGCAGATCGAAGACGCGCTGGAAGACTTCGTGGCCGAACACGAAGCCGAGGGTTCCGATTCCGGAGCGTAACGCCCGGCGGGGGACTACTGAGCGGCGGCCAGTACCCTATCCGCTTCTTGCTTCAGATCCATGGCGGCCTGTCTACCCGTCTTGAGGCCTGACATCACCTGGGATCCTGCCCGTTCCACCAAGGTCCTCACTTCCTGCCAACCCGCGAGGTTGGGCTCCGGACGCGCATGAGGCAGGCAGTCAAATGCGGCCCGGTTGTATTCCCACTGCTTGAAGAACGCCTGCATGTCCGGATGATCCGCGGCGGACTTGCGCAGGGGCAGGTATCCGCTGCCCAACGCCCAGCGCGCCGACACCTCCGGCGACGTGAAGTACTTGATGAATCCCCACGCGATTCGCTGCTGTTCAGGCGTGGTTTGGAAGATTCCGATGTTCCCCCCATATAAGACGGTTGCTGGCGCCTCCAGATGCGCCTGGGGAATCATGGCGATCCCCCATCCATCGGGATCTTGAGCCATCATCGCCGCAACGTACGGCCGGAGGCTGCTGGTGCGGAAGAAAAACGCCACACGACCCTGGGTGAACTCGTCTCGATCGTCAAAAGTACCTGGCTGAATCTGGAACGCCAGTTTCTCCTTGGCCAGGGTTTCCAGGTATTCGAACACCGCAACGCTGGCCGGCTGATCGAAAAGCGACTCGGCGCCCCGCACCAATTCGCCTCCCCTGCTGTAGATCATGCCGTCGATGGTCGAACAATCCACGTCCACGGCATATCCAAACTGACCCGTCTTGTCCTTGATCAGGCGGCATTGCGCGAGAAACTCGTCCCACGTCTTGGGTGGAGCCTCGATGCCGGCGGCGCGGAGAACTTTCTTGTTAAAGTACATTACAAGCACGGATTTCGTGAACGGGAAGGAATAGGTCTTACCCCCAAACGCGGGATTCGTGCTCGTGGCCAGCACACCGGGAAAGAAGTCGGCCCTATCCTCGTTCGTGAGACCCACCTCAGCATCATTCATGTATTCGTCGAGCGGTACCGCGGCGCCCGCCTGGACGTATTCGGCGGTCATGCTGTCGTACCCGACGGCCATGGCGGGCAATTCACGGGCCTGAATACTCACCGACAACTTGCGGTTGATGTCGCTGTAGTCGCCCAGGTGTTCGACCTTCACGGGAAGACCTCCGTGCTGGGCGTTGTATTCGCCCGCAATCCGGGTGATCAGGTCTGCCGTTTCAAGCGTCTGTCGATCCCAAAACAGAACGGCGGTCTCGTCGATGGGTTTGAAGACGCGCGGCGATGCGCCGCCACGCCCGGATTCGGAGGCCGGATTTCCGCAGCCCGCGAGAATACCCGTGAGTGCCGCGATGCAGATGAATCCGCGGAGGGGAGTCATGGCGACGTTATCCTTTGATTCCGGAACTGAACGCGCTTTCCAGGAAGTAACGCTGTGCTGCGAAGTATAGCGCCACGCTGGGAAGGATGACAATGGCGGACGCGCACATGAGCAGGTTTACCCGTACCCCGCCTTCGCCCCAGAACACCGTCAGCCCGTATTGGACCACGCGCAGCTCCTTGTCACTGGTGACAATGATAGGCCACATCAGCGCATTGTAGCTGCCCAGGAACGTGAACAGGATCACCGTCACGAGGGTGGGCTTGACCAGGGGAACCGCCACCCTTGCCAGGAAACGGAGATGGCCGCATCCGTCCACCTTGGCGGCGTCGTAGTAATCGGCGGGCAAAGACAGGAATGCCTGACGCAGCAAAAAGATGGAGAACGCGTTGGCGCACCAGGGGACGATGAGGGCGGCATAGGTGTTGTACCAGCCGAGATTGCGAATCATCAGGAAGTTCGGGATCAGCGTCACCTCGAACGGAATCATCATCGTGGCCAGGACAAGGCCGAATGCAAGCCGGCTGCCGGGAAAGTCCAACTTCGCGAAGGCGTATCCCGCCATTAGAGACGTGAGCGCCACGGACACCGTGACGACGATGGCGACGAAGAAACTGTTGAAGAAGTACGTGCCAAATGGAGCGGCCTCGAAAACCTGACGCAGGTTTCCCCACTGCCAATCCTGGGGAATGAACCACAACGACGCCGAGGCGGCCTGACGGTCGTCCATGAAGGCGGTGCCCACCATCCACAGAAAGGGGAACGTGGTGAGAAGGGCGCCGCCGCAGAGCAGTCCATACATCGCAATGCGGCGCGTCATTCGTAGTGCACCCTTCTGCCCACGTATCGCCATTGGATGATCGTAAGCGCCACGATGGCGGCGCACAGGAGCGTGGCCACCGCCGCGCCGTACCCGTAGCGCTGGCTCTCATAGAGTTGAGCGAAGATATAGATCACGAGGTTCTGCGTGTCGGCGCCGCGCGAGGTATTGGTGAGGGCGTAGAAGCTGTTGAACGACTGAAAAGCCCTGATGCCGCTGACCACCGCGAGAAAGAAGATGGTGGGCGACAATAGCGGGAGGACGACGCGCCGCAGCACCTGGAGCGGGCCGGCGCCGTCCAGCACGGCCGCCTCCATCAACTCACGGGGAATGGCCGTGAGGCCCGCCAGGAAGATCACGATCGTAAAACCGCTGGCGTGCCAAATGTCGAATGCCATGATGCAGCACAGGGCCAGACTGGGCCCCACTCCGGGAGGAATCCAGCCCTGCGTCAGGATGTGGAGGACGCCGCGCTGCTCCAAAAGCCAGTCCTGCATGGGCAGGCCGATCGCGTCCAGCATGACATTCACAAAGCCCGATCGTGGCCGGAGAAGGACCCGCCACACGGTAGCCGCCGCAACCGCGGAAGTGACGTAGGGCAAGAAATAGGCCGTGCGCAGGAAACCCCGTCCTCGCGCGGCACGGTGAAGCAGCCAGGCGACGCAAAAGCTGATGGCAAGAGTCAGCGGGATCGTCCCGAGCGCGTAATAGAGGGTAACCGACAGGCTGCGCCAGAACTCGGGATCGCCCCACGCGCGCGCATAATTCCCGGCGCCGACAAAAATGTCTCGTCGCGTATCGAACAGACTGATGCGCACGGCGTAAACGAGCGGCACGACGCCAAAAAGTCCGAGGATAGCGAGTGCGGGACTGAGCAACAGGAACGCCGCTACAGCGCTCCGGGTGCGTGGGGCGCGTATGCGTTCGATCGCTGAATCGATCGCCTCAAGAAGGCGGTCTGCAAGCCTCAGGAGAGCCTTGTGCGCGACGAGACCAACGAGGACGGCCGCGAGCAATGCGTAGCCTGTCGTCCATGCGCTCACGCTCCTCAAGTCCACTCCATCCACTCCGTCCACTCCGTCCACCTGTCGTCCATGGGCTCACGGCCCTCAAACCTCCCACGCGTTACTTGCGGCACGTGACGAGGCGTCGCCACGCCGTTTGGATCTGTCGCTCATCGCGGCCACTTCATCATGGTATCGCCAATGAGATCAAGCGTGCGATCCGTCGCGCCATGGTTGAGTGTGATGGCCTCGCCAGCACTGCGCGCGAGCCGGGTTCTCCGCCCGGCATCCGCCAGAAGGTCGAGGAGGGCACGCTCCAGCGCGTCCGGGCCGGACACCTGCGTGGCGCCGCCGCATCCGGTGAGCACCCGCGCAGGGTCCGCGAAGTTGCTCATGTATGGGCCGAACACAGTCGCAACACCCAGCGCGGCGGGTTCCAGAGGGTTGTGGCCGTTGACGCCGGGGTAGAAGCTCCCTCCGACCACGGCAACATCCGCAAGCGAATAGAATGGGACAAGCTCGCCCAAGGTGTCGAGGACGAGAACCCGGGCGTCCGTGGACGGGGGTGCGTCCTTGCATCGAGATCGAAGCTGCACGGGTTCGCTGAAGTGGCGCACGATTTCTGGCGTCCGTTGGATATGCCGGGGCGCCACCACCAGGCCCGCGTCAGGCCACGCGCGCTTCAGGGACTCCCACACGGTGGCTGCAAGCTGCTCGTCGCCAGGGCGCGTGCTGCCAAAGACGACGATGGGCGAACGCCGCAGGAGGCCGGTCTCACGCTTCAATGCGTCCTGTAGCGCGGGGTCAACGTGAGTGGTAACGCCATCGAACTTCGTATTGCCGGTCACGGTGACCGCCCCAGCAGGCACTCCGAGCGAGATAAGCCGCTCGGCATGCGTGTCGCTCTGGGCTCCCGCGGCGGCGATGCGCGAGAACGCCGGTTGAAACAGACTGCGCCAGCGGAGGTAACGCGGGTAGTGCTTGTCGCTGATCCGCGCATTGACAAGAACCACCGGAATTCCCTGCTCATGCGCGATGCGAATCGTGTTCGGCCAGATTTCCGTTTCGACGAGCACCAGAATACGAGGATTCAGGCGCACGAGGAAATCGCGCACGATGACGCGCTGATCGACGGGAAACCATGAGATGGGTGTGCCGGACGCTAATTCCTCCGCGCGACTTCGGCCGGCAACGGTTGACACGGTCAAGAAGAGTGGGAGGTCCGTCCAACGCGCGCGAAGACCGCGGAGGAGCAACGCCGCAACGGCGGTTTCGCCGACGCTGCACGCTTGCAGCCACAGCGGTTGTCCGGCCGGCTGTGGAAGCTGCGGCCTGAACCGTCCCAGAAGTGGACGGTGCTTGCCCCTCAGCAGCATGTATCCTGCCGCGAGGGGCGTCACGGCCGTCGTTGCGATGTCATAAAATGCCTGGGCGATCATAATAAGAATCGGGCGGCCCAAACTGCTCTGGGCCGCCCGCACGTTGCGTCTAGTGAGCCTCTCAGGAGGTGGCTTCGAAGAACCGGGCGCCAGTCGGGTCGATGATGTCGACCGTCACGAAAATCAGCAGGCTGGACTGGTTGATCTCCGTGGACTTGCCGCGGAACAAGAACCCGACCACCGGGATATCCGCAAGGTACGGAAGCTTCTCCTTGCCTTTCGTCGTACGGTCGGTGATGAGACCGCCGAGGACCAGGGTGTCGCCGTCCTGAACGATCACGTTGGTCCACACGGACTGCACCGACGTGCGTGGGAAGGAGATTTCTGCTTCCAGTGTGTCGCCGTCGATGACGCTACGCTGCACGAAGTCGTCCTGACCGGCTTGCGTCGTCACCTGCGGGTTCAACCACAGGCGCACTTGGTTGCCGCCCGTGATCTGCGGAGTCACCGACAAGGTGATGCCGAAGAAGAACTCCGTGAACAGCAATTGCTGCTGCGCGCTCGTGGTGGCTGTTCCACCGAAGCCCGCGTCGCTGGTCAGCAGGGTCGAGATGACCTGCGTGTTAAACGTCTGCGTCAGGATGTCGGCGATAACCGCCGGTTTCCGGTTCAGGGTCGTCACGCGCGGGGCACTCAACAACTCGGTGTCCGTCAGGCTGTTGAGATAGTCCATGGTAACGCCCAGGGTATCGCCGTCCTTGTTATTCAGGATCGTCGCGGCAATGTTGGTCGTGCCCGCAGGACCCGGGTTCGCTACGGCGCCGATGATCGCGCTGGTGACCGTGTTGTCGATAACCTGCGTGCCATCCGGCTTCGTATAGAACGGAATGTCCTCGAGCGTGCCATCGCCGTCAACGTCGACCGCGCGCGTCGTTTCGCTGTCATCATCCAAGGTGGAAATCTGACGCGGGCGATCGTCTTGGTCGCTGAGCGTGATATCCCACGAGAAGCCGATCTTGTCGAGGTCGGTGACGCTGATGGTCACGAACTTGGACTCGATGCTGACCTGCTTGGGAGTCACGTCCAGATTCGAGATCAGTTCTTCCAGGGTATTCAGATACGACGGTGTCGAGTGCACCAGCAATTGGTTGATTGCCGGGTTGTACACCATCCACGACAGGACCTCGCCCGTGTACGGCTCGATCACGGGCGGGATGGCGTTCTCCAGAATCGTCAGCACCTCGGCTTGACCCTGGAACCCGCCGAGACCTGCCGCGCCGCCGAGATTGGAGTCGCTGGTGTAACCACTCTGACCCGATTGGAGTCCGCCGCCGAAACGGCCAGCGCCGCCGGCACGGCCGGCAGTGCCCGTTCGGCCAGCACCACCGCTGCGGCCACCGTAGCTACCGCCGCCATCGTCATAGGCGCCGCCTCCCGCGCCACCGCCCAAATTGCCGCCACCCAGCGACCCGGACGAAAGCCCGGTCCCACTGGCGCTCAGGCCGATAACCGCCGGCGTTTCACCAACAAGACCATCGTCGATACTGCTGAACAGGTCAGAAATGTTCGAGAACTGGCTGCCGCCACCGCCGCCGCCATAGCCACCGCCGCCGCCACCGTAGTTGCCGCCGCCGCCATAGCCGCCGCCGCCGCCATAGCCACCGCCGCCATAGCCACCGCCGCCGCCGCCATAGCCACCGCCGCCGTAGCCGCCACCGCCGAAGCTGCCGCCGCCACCGCCGAAGCTGCTGCCGCCACCGTAGCCGCCGCCACCGAAGCTGCCGCCACCACCGCCGAAGCTGCTGCCGCCACCGTAGCCGCCGCCACCGTAGCCGCCACCACCGTAGCCGCCACCACCGTAGCCGCCACCACCGATCCCGATGTTGCTCTGGCCTTCGCCTCCGGGGTTTCTGACCACGATCTTGTACAGAGTCTCGGCACCCGCGTTGCGCAGCTCGTAGATTCTCGTCTCAAGCTCTTCAAACGATTCCGTGCGGATCTTCTCCGCCGTGCTTATCCACAGGAAACCCGGCTGGACGGAATAGGACAGATTCAAGGGCCGGAGCAGGGCCTTGAGGGCATCGCTCAGGGGAACATCTTCCAGCTTGATGTACGGGACAAGGCCATCGGTGACCTCTTCGCCCGTGAGCAGTACCTGTTCACCAAGGGTCTGGATCTGATAGGCCTGGGGACCACCCAACGTGCCGACGCCCCCGGGCCGGCCTGGATACCCTGGAGTACCCGCAGCCGGGTAGCCGGCTGTTGGGAAGGCGCCGGGCGCCGTCGGAATTCCGGTAGCCGATGGTACCGCTCCCGGAAAGACGCCGGGCTGGCCCGGAGCCGCGGTTGCAGCCGTGGGGGAAGTCTCCTTGGGCGGCACCACAACGCGCGCATCCACCACGATATTGATGCCGACGTATTCCGCGACAAATTCCACGATGCGGTTGATATGCTCTTTGTCGAACTCGATCGACACGGGCGAGTCCAACGCAATCTCGATTTCGGACTTCTGCTCTTCTACTTCGTATTCTTCTTCTTCAACGGGTACCGAAATGCGCGGATCCTTGATGCCCTTGGAATCGGCGCCATCCGGCAGTTGCTTGGTCTCTTCGATGCCCTTGCGGATCTTGGCGCGGACGATCTCCAGATCTTGCCACTCTTCCTTGAGGGATTCGTCGTAGGCGCCGACGGTGGCTTCCGCCAGGAGGCGCTGGGCCGTCTTATTGGCGGGGTCGATCAGCAGGACTTGCTGGAACTGCTCTTGCGCCTTCGAGTACTTGTGATTCTCCATGTAGAACTGACCCTGTTCGATCAGCTCTTTGGTGCGCGTGTACTTGAGATCTTCGGCCGACTCGGGAACGCCCCCCTCCGCTTCGGCGGCGATGGACTCAGGGTCGAAGACGTCGAAGCTCGCCACAGTGGACTGCGCCTCACCCGAGGTGGCCATTTGGATCTGGCCTTCGCATTTGGCCAGCATCTTCTTGGCATTCTCGTGGTTCGGCTCAAGCGCCAACGCGCGATTGAACGCGTTCAACGCTTCCCGATACATCCCCCTGCTGTACAGAGAGACGCCCTCCCGATACGATTTCTCGGCTTCGGAGATACCTTCCGGGGTAGTCGCTTCCCCTTGGGCACCCCCCTCGCCAGCCGGCGCCGCGGCGGGCGCCTGCGCATCGGATTGCTGTGCGTGGGCGGCCATGGTCAGAGGCGCCACAAACGCGAATAGCAGTGCGATGGTGAGGCTGAGTGCGGTGGTCGACCGCGGCAACCAGTTACTCATGAGCGTGTTTCCCTCCCGCAATTTTCGTCAACTATACTGTAA